>DAWBYD010000316.1:0-2283 GCA_052278285.1 Collinsella sp.
CCCACGGCATCGATCTCATCGATGAAGATGATCGACGGGGCCTGGGACTTGGCCTCCTTAAAGAGGTCACGCACACGGCTGGCGCCGACACCTACGAACATCTCGACAAAGTCGGAACCCGAGATGCTAAAGAACGGCACGCCCGCCTCGCCGGCAACGGTCTTGGCCAGCAGCGTTTTACCGGTGCCCGGAGGGCCAACCAGCAACACGCCACGCGGGATCTTGGCGCCCAGCTTGCGATAGCGATCCGGATCGCTCAAAAAGTCACGGATCTCCTCGAGCTCCTCGACTGCCTCGTCCACTCCGGCAACGTCTTCAAACTTGACCTTGGGGCGTGTGGCCTCGTTGGTCTTGGCGTTGGTCTTGCCAAACTGCATGTTCCTGTTGTTGGCGCCCATCATCTGGCGCATAAAGTAGAACATGATGGCGATAAGGGCGATCGTCGGAAGCACACTCATCGCCAAGTCGCCCCAAAAATCGGGATCGTTGGTGTTGACGATGTACTTGGTATCGGGGTGCTCCGCCATGAGCTCGGCAAGCGAATCGGAGCCGACATAGGTCGAGGAGAAGCTCTTGAGCTCGCTCGTATCGCCCTTGTCCTTCTTCGTCTTCCAGTAATGACCCGTCACGCTTCCGTCTTGAACCGTATAGGTCAGATCTTCGACGCGATCCTGCTTGATGGCGCTCACCATCTCGCTCGTCGCGAGCTTAACGGTATTGCTGGAATTGGCAAAGCCGGAGCCCATGTTAAAGAAGGCGTAGCCCAGAAGCGCGCAAGCCAAAATAAAATACAGCCAGCCCGTACGCGTGGGCTTCTTGCCTCCGGGCATCCCCGGGATCTTAGGCTCCCGGGGAGTCTGGGAATTGTTATCGTTATGGTCGTCGGGCATCTTACGAATAAACCTCCGGTTTCAAAATGCCCAGATACGGAAGGTTACGATAGCGCTCGGCATAGTCGAGGCCGTAGCCCACCACAAAGGCATCGGGGCAATGGGTTCCAACATACTTGGGCGTGATGGCCGAGACGCGGTCCTCAACGTCCTTCCACAGGAAGGCGGCGACCTCCAGAGAAGCGGGCTTGCGGCTCTCGAGGTTCTTCATCAGATACTTGAGCGTCAGGCCCGAGTCCAGAATGTCCTCGACGATCAGCACGTCGCGACCGCGGATGTCGATATCCAGGTCCTTAATGATACGCACGATACCCGAGGACTTCACACCGTCGCCATAGCTCGAAACAGCCATGAAATCGATGTTGGTCGGCAGCTCGATCTTGCGCATCAGGTCGCCCATAAAGACCACGGCGCCGCGTAGGACCGCGATCAGCACCAGATCCTTACCCGCGTAGTCGCGCGTAATCTCCTCGCCCAGGCGAGAGACGATACCGTCGATATCCTCCTGCGTAAACAGAACCTTCTCGATATCCGGATGTTGAGAAGCCATGACAACCCTTTCTTGTGCTTATCGCCCACACACCGCCGTATGGACGCGAACTTCACATTCTAGCAGCGCACGGGGAATATTTTCCAGCCCGTACGCCATCAGCGCGGGAATACCGTCAACGTCGCACAGAATAGCTGGCGCGGGACGCTATTCCGCATCGACCACACGAAGCAGATATGCCACGCGCGTTGCGGCCGTGCACTTAAAACGCTCGTCCGCGCGAACTCCGGCGACCCACACCACGGCACCCCCCGGGGCCGTCCTCACCATGGGCACGCCGGCGCGCTCGGAAACGGGAATGCGAGCCTCACCTAGCAAGTCGGATACTTTCTTGCTTCGGCCACTCATCCCTAACGGGCACATCACGTCTCCCGGTGCGGGACCGTCCACCCACAGGCGCGCCAATCGCGCCTCGGCAGGGATCTCGCCACGCGAGCCCGCCAGGATCCGCTCACTATCGCTGTCGGCAAAACCCAGGGCAGCCGCGTCTACCAAAGCTGTCGCTTCCCCGGCAGCCGCGAGCTCACGGGCGCGACGCACGATATCGCATCCCGGCTCAACGGCCATCGGTTCTGTGACCAGCATACGTCCCCCGCCCAACGGCAAACGACCGGGTACGGTAACCCAGTCCGCGACCAGGCCCTCGCGAGCCGCCGGCGCCTTAAACGCCAGCATGCCAAACTCAATGCGTGCGTCAATCCCCGCCGGAAGCGTGACCGCGCCGGCGCCCTCGGCAACGCAGGAAAGGACTCGCTCCACATGTCGCATCTCTGGACGCGCGTCCGGATCGATGCGCTTACTCGCCAGTCGCACGATGCGCCGCGCGATTACCACCTCGGCCGC
>DAWBYD010000317.1:0-5083 GCA_052278285.1 Collinsella sp.
CAGCTCTGACGATTCCGATGACTCAAGCGATTCGAGCGATTCGGACTACTACGAAGAGCCCACCGGCGACGGCAACGGCTACGAAGCCAACTACTAGAGTTACGCGGTTTTACCAAACCGCGTAACCAGTTGACGCTGCAAACCCGCCAGAGCGGCAATCTGCCTTTCAGCTTCGGCGGCATGATCAAAAGATCAATGCCACCTCGTTTCAAGGCACCTTGCTCGCTCTGGCGGGTTTTCGCTGTCGGTGCCAAAACATCGGCGTAACACTTGGCACATGGGTAGTCATTGGGGACGTTCTTAAACGACTGGTCAAAGGGGGCACTCTTGATGCACTTGGCACTTGGGGACGTTCCTTTTGTACCGGCAGTTTGGGACACTCCTTGCTTCAAGAGGCTGGCGTGCGTCAACCTATTCTCGTTGCAGTAAAAAAACCGCCCCGTTCTTGGTTGAGGACGGGGCGATTCGTCTTTTGGACTTGTGCAGCCAGGCTTATGCAAAGCGGGCGACGAGCTCCTGGAGCACGTCGGTCATCTTGACGAGCGAACTGACCGGGACGAACTCGTTGACGCCGTGGTAGCAATAGCCGCCGGTGGAAAGGTTGGGGCAGGGCAGACCGCGGAACGACAGCTGAGCGCCGTCGGTGCCGCCGCGAATCGGCAGCACTTGGGGCTCAACGCCGCAGGCAAGGTAGGCTTCCTTGGCAACATCAATAAGCTCGGGATAGTCACGAACGATCTCGGCCATATTTCGATACTGCTGCTTAATCTCGACCGTCACGCGCTCCTCACCCAGACGCTGGTTGAGCATCGAGGCGGCGGCATCAACAAGGTCGAGTTTCTGCTGGAACTTGGCGGCGTCATGGTCGCGGACGATATAGCGCGCTGTGGCGTGATCGACGGTCGCAGATACACCCTCAAGGTGATAAAAGCCCTCGTAGCCTTCCGTATACTCCGGGCGCTGCACGTAGGGGAGCAACGCGTTGAAGTCACAGAACAGATTGCCTGCGTTGACCATACGGCCCTTAGCGTCGCCCGGGTGGATGGACTGGCCCTCAAAGCGGACGGTCGCCTCGGCGGCGTTAAAGCACTCCCACTCCAGCTCGCCGATGGGGCCGCCGTCGACCGTGTAGGCGTACTTGCAGCCAAAGGTATCGATATCCAACAGCTCGGCTCCGTGGCCGATCTCCTCGTCAGGGCAGAAGCAAATGCCGAGTGCGGGATGGGGCAGAGAAGGGTCCTGAGCGATACGCGCGACAAGCGACATGATCTCGGCGACGCCTGCCTTGTCGTCCGCGCCCAGCAGCGTGGTGCCATCGCTGCAGACCAGGTCCTCACCCGCGAGGTCATTCAGGGCGGGAAGCTTGGCGGTACTCATGGCAACGGGCTTACCGTCAACCGTGCCGCAGACCAGGTCGCCGCCTTCGTAGTGTACGATGTGCGGCTTCACGCCGGCGCCCGGTGCAACTTCGGTGGTGTCGAGATGGGCGATCAGGCCCAGGGCGGGCTTGTCCTCAGCGCCCGCACTTGCGGGGATATGCGCGCAGACATAGGCGTGCTCGGTCACGTGGGCATCTTCCGCACCAAGCTCGCGCAGCTCTTCAGCCAGCACGTTGGCAAGGTCAAACTGAACGGCGCTCGAGGGTACCTGGTCGCAGTTTGCATCCTCGGACTGCGTGTTGATCTGGACGTAGCGCAAAAAGCGTTCGAGGACATCGGGGCTCGTGGTGGTGTTTTCCATAAAGACCGCTCCAATCTTGGTCGTCGTGTGCAACAAGAACTCTAGCACGGTATGCCACGGCATACCACGACGCTTGGATGGGGTAGAATCAGCCATTGAATGCAGAAGGGACGGAAGATCATGGATACGACAAATAGCTCGCGCGAACTACATCTGACGGTGGCGAACGAAGACTACTTGGAGTGCATGGTTCGCATTGAAAGCGAAGAGGGGGAAACCAACGGCGTGCGATCGGTCGACATCGCGCAGCGCCTTGGCGTCTCCAAGGCATCGGTCAATAAAGCGGTTTCGGCGCTCAAGGCATCCGAGCTTGTCGAGCAATCGCACTACGGCAAGGTAATCCTGACCGATCGCGGTCGCGAGGTTGGCACGGCTATCTGGTACCGTCATCGCCTCATCCGCACGTTTTTGGTTCAGGAGCTCGGTGTCGAATTTGAGCGAGCCGATTCCGAGGCCTGCATGATGGAGCATGCGCTATCCGAGGACACGATGAGCCGCTGGCTCGCCTATCTCGAAAAGCAGGGAATCAGCGTCGAGGAATAGCGGGATATATATGGATACGAGTTATTACAACCGCTTTGGTGCCGAGGAACTTACGCGCCGCTTGTCGAGCGAGACCTTGTTGGCGCAGGGCCCCATGGGCAGTGTTCTGTTGAGTGAGTACGATGCCGCCGACATTCCACCGGCGTTTTGGAATCTGGCAGAGCCGCAGACCGTTTCTCGTATCCATCGCTTGTATGTCGCCGCCGGCGCGCAGGTGCTCATTACCAACACCTTTCAGGCATCGAGCTATGCCCTCAAGCACGACCAGATTGCGCCGTCCGTGGCGGAGGTCAATCGCGGGGCCGTCGACGATGCCCGCCAGGCGCACCCTCAGCTGCTGCTAGGCTCGATGGGCCCGATCGGTATTGAGTGGTTTGCCGAGGACTCTGCCGAGTATCGTGAAATCCGAGGCATTGCGCGCGAACAGGCGCACGCCTTGCTCAACGCCGGCGTTGACGGTCTGCTGATCGAGACGGTGACGTCTATCCGTAATTTGCAGCCCATGCTTGCCGGCGCCCGAGATGCCGCCGATGGCATGCCTGTTCTGGTGAGTTTTGTCGTTGACGATAAAGGCGACCTGTTGGGCGATGGCCTCAACATCGAGGCAGCCGTTTTGTACGCCGAAAAACACGGCGCAAATTCGGTTGGTGTTAATTGCTGTTCGCTTGCGGCCGCGAACGCGGCGGTGCCCAGGATGGTTGCATCGGCGACTACTCCCGTCACGGTGCGTCCCAACGTAGGCGATCCGGTCCAGACTCAGGATGGCCCCGTATGGCACGAGAACCCCGAAGCTTTCGCGCGCGCATGCATCGAATGGAGGCATGCCGGTGCCGCAATGGTGGGCAGTTGCTGTGGAACCACGGCAATCACTACGGCCGCGATGGCCGAGGCGCTCGATATATAAAGGGCAAACCGCTCCATACGGGGCGGTTTTTTTATTGCTTGCATGTCCTCGGCAGCATTTGCCCAAATGGTGAATGCTGGTGCCGGCAGGTTGCCGAGTGCATGTTGCGGGTATACCCCATGCGTACCATGATCCAAACACTGTGAGGTGTCTGCGCGTGTGCGCGATAATTCATTTTGGAACTGACGGTTGGCGCGCTCGCGTCGATGAGGACTTCACTGCCGATAACGTTGCCCGTATCGCCGATGCCGTCGGCGAGTTGTGGCAAAAGACCAATCCGGGCAAAACGGTATATATAGGGTTCGACACCCGGCCCCTGGCGCGCGAGTTCGCTGAGCTTGCGGCGGGCGTGCTAGCAGCGCACGGGCTAGACGCCGTGCTCGCTTCGCGACCTGTCCCGACCCCTGCCCTTACGTGGGCGGCGGCTTATGACGGTGAAGCGTGCGGCGCGCTCATGGTGACGGGGTCCCATCATCCGCAGGGCTATCTGTGCCTCAAGATTCGCATGGGTGACGGCTCGACCGCCAACCAGGATGTCATCGAAGAGCTCGAAGAGACTATGGCTCCCGAGCCAATGGGGATCGAGGGGCAATATCGCACCGCGGATATCATTCCTGACTATATGCAGGCGGTGGCAGCGTTTGTCGATGCCGAAGCCATCCGCGCCGCGCACTTGCGCGTGGTTGTCGATCCCATGGGCGGCGCAGCCCAGGGCTATCTAGCCGACTTGCTGCGCGAGCTTGGCGTTGAGGTGCACGAGATTCACGCCGGGCAGGCGTCTGACCAAGAAGATATCTGCCCCGACCCCGTTGAACCGTGGGTGGACGCTTGCGAGCGCACGGTTATCGAGGACGGAGCTTGCGCTGGCCTGGTGACCGACGGCGACGCCGACCGTATCGGCGCGGTTGACGAGCGCGGCAGATATATACATCCGCATCAGATCATGGCGCTCGTTTTGGGCGACTTGGTTCAATTTCGTAATTTGGAGGGGCGCGTCGTCGTCAATCTTTCATGCTCGACGCTCGTGCGTCGCATTGCCGAGGCGCTTGGCTGCCGCGTGACCGTCAAACCAGTCGGTTTCAAATATATAGCGGCGGAGATGAAGAAGGGCGGCGTCCTCATGGGCGGCGAAGAAGCCGGTGGTATCGGCATCGCCGCGCATATGCCCGAGCGCGATGGAATCCTCGCCTGTCTGATTCTGTGTGAGCTTATGGCAAAGACGGACGCGCCTTTGGGCGTTCTGGTCGACCAACTCGAGGACAGTTTTGGTAAGACGAGTTACGGTCGACGCGATTTGCGCCTTGAGGCCGAAGATGCCGAAACGTTACGAACCCTGCTGCCGGGCGTAAACCCCAAGTCGATTTGTGGCAAGGTGCCGCAAAACGTTAGTCATATGGACGGCTTGCGTCTGTCATTCGAGGATGACACGTGGCTGCTGGTCCGTCCTAGCGGGACCGAACCAGTGGTGCGCGTCTACGCCGAGGGGTTCTCGGTGGAAGAACGTGATGAGTTGCTCGATGCTGGCTGTGCTTTAGCTAGGGGGACGTATCCGCTTTAACCATGAGACTGCCTTATATAAAGAGATGCTCGGCGAGCGGTAGTTAACGGCTGGCAAACGTTAGTCGGATCACAAGATGTGTAGGAAATGTGTACGCCCAGATTCCCGCCCCCGGCGCCCCTCCGGTCTGGCAATATATCTCCTTGCCGCGCGGCCCGGTCGGACCGGATCAGCCGCGGGGCGTGCACCTTGAGAACCGGATACTGCGAGGATGGACACACCAGTTGTGTCGCATCCGGGCAGACATCGAACCATTTGAAATGGTCTAACTTGGATTTGTTTTTCGCACGGCCGCCGAGAGGCGGCCCCGAGAAATTCCTTTTCCTATACTAGAACCA
>DAWBYD010000318.1:0-4464 GCA_052278285.1 Collinsella sp.
GGGCAGTTCTGGGCCGCTATGTCGAGCGTCCAGGCTTCATGGCTCGTTGTCGCGTGTCTTTGCATGTTCATGTACCTGTTCTTTGGCATTGTGGCCTATGCGATCGCCGTCTGGCTCGATCCCAATTCGCCCGTCGGCATCCGCGACCTGATCTCGGTCGAGGCGAGTGGCAGCTTCTTTGGCAACCTGACGCCCATGATGATGGGCTCCACCCCGGCTCAGATCTATCGCCTGACCAAGGCCGGCCAAAACGTGGGCGAGGCCGGCGCCACGCAATTCACTCGTTTTATCGTGTACCAGTTTGGCCTGGTCGCCTGGGGCGCTATCCTGCTGCTCGCCCGTATGCCGTTTTTTGCCGAACGCTACGGCGACATGACGCTGCTGTGCGTCTTTAGCTTTGGTGGACACTGCTGCATCTTGCTTGGCATCTTCGCCGTCGCGCTCATGCCTAAGACCGTCACGCGCGTCGCCCATTGCATCATCAATTGGCTCGAGCGCATTGGTGTCTCGGCCACTAAGATCGAGAGTTGGCGCACGTTTGTCGATGGCGAGATCTACTCCTTCTCCGAGAAGTTCAAGCTTTCGGCCGGACATTTTTCTTCCATGCTGCTCACCGTGTTTATCACCATGCTGCAGCTCGCGTTTTTCTATCTGGTTCCGTATTTCCTGATGCTTGCCTTTGGCCACCACGAGGTCGACTTTTTCTCGGTCATGGCCGCGAGCGCCTTTGTCCAGCTGTTAAGCTCTGCGGTTCCCTTGCCCGGTGGAACTGGTGGCGCTGAGGGCGGCTTTGCATTGTTCTTGGGTCATTTCTTTGGGTCGGCTTCGACCGCCGGCTATCTGCTGTGGCGTCTCATTACGTTTATTGCGCCGACCATTTTGGCTGCGCCCCTGCTGGGACTTAAGAGCGCCCACAACGAGAGCATCCATGCGCGCTGGGATCGCGTGATGCGCAAGCTCGGCCGCACGCCTCAGATGCCCTCTGCGCCCACTAAGCCGCACCCCACGAATGCTGTTACCGTTGATCCCAAGAAGCACGCTCAGAAGGCTTCTGGGACCGCTAAGCCGGCTCATAAGGCCTATGTGCGTCAGACGGGAGACGGTATTCGCGTATCTCCGTCGGCACTCAATAAGAAGAAGCACCCTAAGTCGCAGTAGGGCAGTCGTGCGTTCTTCATGATGCGGGGCATATTTGTGCCGTATGGGGGATAATCCTCTTACGTAGATTATCTCTCATCTGTTGATGAATGCTCGCATATCGAAGGGACACGCCCATGGCAACCAGCAAACCGCGTCTTGACCGCCGCATCGTTCGCAGCCGTAATGCCATCCTTTCGGCTTTCGAGCGCCTGCTCATGGAAAAGCCGCTGGCAGACATTACGGTGAGTGCCATCGCGCGCGAGGCCAATGTCGACCGCAAGACCTTTTACGTTCACTTTGGTACGGTTGACGGCCTGCTCGATGCCATTGCCGTCGATGTGGTGGAGATGATTGTCGACTCGGTCGAGAAAACGCTTGCTTCTATGGACGGTGACACCAACGAGCGCGCTCTTGGCGCGGCGGCGACCTTCTTTAAAACCGTTAACGAGGCACTGTGCAACAACTTGGTGCTCAATCGTCAGCTGATCGAGAACATTCCGCTCGATGATTTTATGGCTCGTCTTCGTGCGCCGCTCGAGCACGAGATTGCCGAGCGCGATCTGCTGCCCCAAGGTCTCAAGGACGAGATGTTCGACTACTATCTGGCGTTTTTGCTGTCGGGTATTATCGGTATTTATCGCACGTGGGCACTGTCTGACGGCTCGGTTCCTATCGAGCGCGTCTCGGAGGTTGCCAACGACCTCACGCTCAACGGCCTGTCGAGTCTGGAATCTCGCTTCGAATAGCATCGATAATTCAACAACTTAAAGAAGTTGCGGTGGAATAGGGATTGTTTTGGTTATTGGAAGGCCGATCTAGTCCCTATTTCACCGCAACTTAGTAAAACTGTTTTGATGGTAAGGCGGAACAGCCTCGAAGATGTGCCTCGAGACTGCTCCGCTTCATTTCTGAGCGTTTGTCGTGTAGGGCAGCATTAATCGCCGTTTTTGAGTGTGCGGCCCTGTTTTTCGAACTTGTGCATGTCGCTATCGGCCATACCTTGTGACTTATCCTCGTGACGCTTGGCGTATAGCGGATCGTCGGAGTCGTTCCAGATGCGGTCGGCGACAGGTGACCATGCCTCGGCGCTAGCCTGGGTCTTTTCGCGCAGCTGCTCGGGTGACTCCTTCTCGATTAGGTCGGTGCTCATTGCGCCACTCTCGGCAACCATTTTGGGCAGCACGTCGGGATTCTCGAGCATGGGGCATGGTTTGAGGTAGTTGTCGTTGAACGGCATGTTTTCGTAGTACTTCATAAAGAGGGGAGAGCGCAGCGCGTCGAGTAAGCTCACATCGTGGATGTTGGCGTTTGAGTAGTGGATGAACACGCACGGCTCCACGTCTCCGGCGGCGTTGATGTGCAGGTAGCGGCGACCTCCGGCGATGCACCCGCCTACAAACTCGCCGTCGTTTTGAAAGTCGAGCGTAAACAGCGGCTTCTTCTCGCGCATTTCGCGGATAAAGTGATACATGTGCTCGCGCTGCTCGGGCGTGGGCATGAGCTCGGGGGTTGCGTTGCGGCCAACCGGCATAAAGTGGAAGTACCAGCAGAAGAGTGCTCCCTCGCCGATCATCCAGTCCATGTTCTCCTCGGTAGCTACCGTATCGGCATTGGCGCTGGTCCAACAGGTGGAGATACCAAACGGCAAGTCGCGCTCGCGCAGGAGTTTCATGGCGTGCTCGATCTTTGCGTAGGTACCTTCGCCGCGACGGGCGTCGGTTGTGTGCTCATTGCCCTCGGCGCTGATGGCGGGGACAAAATTACCTACGCGAATCATATCGTCGCAGAAGGCCTCGTCGATCAGCGTGGAGTTGGTAAAGCAGAGAAACACGCAGTCCTGATGTTTTTCGCAAATTCTGATCAGGTCGTGCTTGCGGACGAGCGGCTCGCCGCCGGTATAGATGTAGATATGCGTACCGAGCCCTTTGCCCTGCGTAACGATAGAGTCGATGTCTTCGAACGAGAGATTCTGCTTGTAGCCGTACTCGGCGGCCCAGCAGCCCGTACAATGCAGGTTGCAGGCGCTCGTGGGATCGAGCAGGATGGCCCACGGAACGTTGCACTGGTACTTTTCGCGGTTCTTTTCCTGCTCTGGCCAAGCTAGCAGGTTGGCGTCGACAATGAGGGTCTTAAGCAGTTTGGTTCGCATCTGGGGATTAAGGCTGAACACACGCATGATCAGGTCATACCAATTGCCGCGGCTCTTGATGACATTGGTGAATGCCTCTCGCTGTACAGGAAATACGCGATTGGGGACCAGCTTGTTCACGAGGTCCATGATTTTGTCGATGTTTTCTTGCGGGTTGTCGTCGAGATAATCGATGAGCTTGTTGAGCGCTGCACGCTCTGCTGACCGTGTAAGCGACATGGGTATATCCTTTCACGTGTGCTTAATGTGTGATAATACCCACTTGTGGATTAAACGAAGTCTAAAGATTTGTAGTGTGTCTATTCAACGAATCAATTTAATTTGGGGTGAAGCGTTATACGCCGACACCTTCTAAGTTGCGGTGAAATAGTGTCAGATGGGGATGCGGACGATTTCTTGGACCGCGCCTAGGCGTATCCATTGGAATCCTCCGATGCGCCTTCGCACGC
Organism: Collinsella sp.; assembly: GCA_052278285.1. Classification (GTDB taxonomy): domain Bacteria; phylum Actinomycetota; class Coriobacteriia; order Coriobacteriales; family Coriobacteriaceae; genus Collinsella. The sequence continues at coordinate 3,739 of DAWBYD010000318.1, forward strand.
TCGCATGACCTCGATACCATGCGAGCGTGCGAACTCGACGAGCTCTGCGTTGCGGGCGTTTATGGTGCCGAAGGCGGCGGGGCACACGATAAGGCGTGCGCAGTGGACGAGGAGCTCTTTGGCGCGGGCTATGGTTTTATCCCCGATTGGCTCGAAGGCGCGCTCGGCCACGCATTCCGTCGCTAGGTCGCGCGCGAGCTCGCAGTCGATGTCCCCTTCGTGCAGAACGCCCGCGTAGAACGCCTTGCCCTGCCGGATGAGCTGGCGAAACACAGCCGACCCCGTACCTGCGCCAGCGATGACGAACGTGTGCGCATCGCCGTGTGGGCGCCCAATTTCCACGCTGCCGAAGCGCTCGTTGAAGGTGCCATGTTGAAGGCCGTAGAGCTCGCCAATCGTCTCGCGCGTGAATATGTCCTCGGGTGCGCCGGCGCGGAAGACCCGGCCGTCCTTCACGCAAATCACCTTGTCGGCGCTTTTCTGCGCGAGCTCGAGTTCGTGGATGGACATGATGACAGCCACATTCCGCGATTTCGAAAGGTGGCGAAGTATTCGCAGCAGGTCGATCTGGTAGCGGATATCGAGATACGACGTGGGCTCGTCGAGCACGAGCACACGCGGATCCTGCGCGATGGCTCGTGCGAGCATGCCGCGCTCGCGTTGCCCGTCGCTTATCTGCATGAACTCGCGCTCGGCGAGCTCTTCCACATGAGCGGTTTTCATGGC
>DAWBYD010000319.1:0-12798 GCA_052278285.1 Collinsella sp.
CTGCAAGCCCGCCAGAGCGGCAATCTGCCTTTCAACTTCGGCGGCATGACCTGAAGGTCAATGCCGCCGTGTTTCAAGGCACCTTGCGCGCTCTGGCGGGCTTTCGCTGACATTGCCAGAACATCGACGTTGCCGGGCCGGCACTTGGGGACGTTCCTTTTCTGTCGGCACCTGGGGACACTCCTTAGTCATTGGGGACGCTCTTAAACGACTAGTCTGGGCGGCGGCCGTGTGCTGCTGTCCGCGTGGCGGCGTATAATCGGCGGCAGATGACTTGGACGTTAGGAAACCATGACCGATAGCATGCAGCAGATGGCGCTTGACACGCTCGGCGCCTATTTTGGCTACACCTCGTTTCGCCCGGGGCAGGACCGCATGGTGGATGCGATTCTTGCAGGCCGCGATGCGCTGGGTGTTATGCCCACGGGCGCCGGCAAGTCCATTTGCTACCAGGTGCCCGCGCTCATACTGCCCGGCATCACCTTTGTGGTGAGTCCGCTGCTGTCGCTTATGGAGGACCAGACCCGTGCGTTGCTCGCGGCGGGTGCGCGACCCAGCTATCTCAACTCCAGCCTTACTCCGGCCCAGCAAAATACCGTGCTCAAACGGGCGCGCGAGGGCCGCTACCAGCTTATGTACGTGGCGCCCGAGCGTCTGCTCGAGCCGCGCTTTTTAGCCTTTGCGCAGGAGGCTGCGGCGGACGGCGGCATTGGCGTGCCGCTCGTGGCCATTGACGAGGCCCACTGCGTGAGCCAATGGGGCCAGGATTTCCGTCCCGCCTATCTGCAGATTCGTGAGTTCATCGATTCCCTGCCGCAGCGCCCCATCGTTGCGGCCTTTACCGCTACGGCGACCGAGCGCGTGCGTGCGGACATTCAGCAGATGCTCGGCCTGCAAAACCCCGCGACGGTGGTGACGGGCTTCGATCGCAAGAGCCTCTACTTTGGTTGCGAGGAGATGGGCGACAAGGCCAAGACTGCCTGGGTGCGCGACTACGTGATTGCGCATTCGAGCGAGAGCGGCATCGTGTATTGCTCGACTCGCAAGACGGTCGATGCGCTGGCGGGCGAGCTTGCCGAGGCGCTGGGACCCAGTGGCATTCGCGTGGGCCGTTACCATGCCGGCATGGGCAACGACGCCCGCCGCCAGAGCCAGCGTGCCTTTATCGACGACGACATTCAGGTGATGGTTGCCACCAACGCCTTTGGCATGGGCATCGACAAGCCCAACGTGCGCTACGTGATCCACAACAACGTGCCCGAGAGCATCGAGGCATACTACCAAGAGGCGGGCCGCGCTGGCCGCGATGGCGATCCGGCCAGCTGTCACTTGCTGTGGAACGGTAACGATTTTCGCATGCGCCGCTTTTTGATCGACCGCGGCGATGCGGCCGACGAGGCGCTCGACGACGAGCAGCGCGCGTGGGCGCTCCAGAACCGTTATCGTCTGCTCAGCCAGATGGAGGGCTACTGCAATACCACCGGCTGCCTGCGCGAATACATGCTGCGCTACTTTGGCGACGAGGCCGCGGCCGAGCATGCGGCAGCCGCCGCGGGCGGCACGGCAGACGACGCCGAGGGCTGCGGCAACTGCAGCAACTGTCTCACGCAGTTCGAGGTCGAGGACGTCACCGATATGGCCCGCGCCGCTGTGCGTTATGTGGCCACGCGTCCCATGCGCTTTGGCAAGTCGCTCATCGCCGATGTGCTTCACGGCGGCAACACCGAGCGCATTCGCCAGATGCATTTGGACGAGGACTGCGGCTACGGTGAGCTGTCGAGCGAATCGGTCGGGCGCATCAAGGATATCATCGGCCAGCTGTGCGGCCGCGGTTATCTGGCCACCTCGCAGGGGCAGTACCCAGTCGTGGGACTGGGTCCGCGTGCCGGCGAGGTCGAGGACGAGGCGTTCGCCTTTACCGTTAAGCGTCGCGCGTCCAAGCGCAAGGCCTCGGCCCGCGCCCGCCGCGCCGTCGATCTGCTGCGCGAGGAGGCCGAGCTGGATCAGCGCCCGCGCGTTGGCGACGATGCCGAGCTGTTCGAGCGCCTGCGTGCCCTCCGCAAGGAGATCTCGACCGAGCTGGAGATGGCGCCGTATATGGTCTTTTCCGACAAGGCCCTGCGCGGCCTGTGCCGCCTGCGTCCGCAGACGCGCGAGGAGCTGATCCAGGTCAACGGCATTGGCGAGAAAAAAGCCGACGCCTTTGGCGAGCAGTTTATGGCGGCGATTGAAGAATTTGAGTCCGAGCATGCGCGGGATGGAGCGTAACGATGGCATTCGACGATAAAACCGACCGCACTGACGTGCCCGCCGTGCCGCTGTACCAACAGGTCATGGATGACCTAAAGGGCGAGATCGCGCGCGGTGTGTACCCCGCCGGCTCGCGCATCCCTGCCGAGATGGAGCTCGCGAAGTCCTACGGCGTGGGGCGCATCACCGTGCGCCGTGCCATCGAGGAGCTGTCGCGCGCGGGGTATCTCAACCGCCAGCAGGGGAGGGGCACGTTTGTGTGCGCTCCCAAGCTCAAGCGCAAGATTCGCCAGAAGGGTGACGTCCAGAGCTTTACTGAGGGTTGTGCTGCCAACGACATGGTGCCGGGTGCGCGTCTGGTGTCGCGCACGGTGGTCGCGGCGACGCACGAGGATGCGGCGTTCTTTGGCGTGGAGCCCGGCTGCGAGCTTATCGTGGTCGAGCGCGTGCGCACGGCCGACGGCATCCCCGTCATGCTCGAGAACAACGCCTTTGTGCTCGCCGACCATCCCTACCTGCAGACGCTGGCCGACGAGGACCTCACCGATAACTCAATCTTTGCGCTCGTTGCCGAGCATTCGGGTCGCGCGCCGCTCAAGTCCGACCCCTGCACCGTGGAGATTGCGCTTGCCGATACTCAGACGGCCCCGCTGCTGGAGGTGCCGGTCGGCGAGCCTCTCTTCTATATGGAGGCCTACTTTACCGACGCCGGCGGGCGCCCTCTACTGCTCGGCCGCCAAAAGATCGTGGGCTCGCGCTACGTCTTCGACATCTAACGTCCACAGATAGAACAACATAGAACAAATTTGCTGAGATGACTTCACGGGCGTTGTTACACGTGCTATAAATAGGACAACATAGAACGACAGCAGGTACGAGCTGTCGTCGTTCAAAGCCGCCCCACAAGGAGGAGCATCAGCATGAACGCACATGATCTGGTTCAGGAAATCATCGAGCGCAAGGGCAAGATCGAGAACGTCTTTTGGATCGCTTGCGGCGGTTCGATGATCGATCTCATGCCGGCCAACGAGCTGCTCAAGCGTGAGGCCACCACGTTTACCTCGACGGTCTACACGGCGCGCGAGTTTTGCCTGATGGCTCCCAAGAGTCTTGGCGAGAAGTCGCTCGTCATCGCCTGCAGCCACAGCGGCAACACGCAGGAGGTCGTCGACGGCTGCGAGATGGCGCTGGCCGCCGGTGCCGAGGTCATTGCCCTTACCGACTGCGAGGGCTCAAAGATCGACAACGGCAAGTGGACTACCTGGGTCTATCCGTGGGGTGAGGGCGTGTCGCAGGCTGAGGTGCCGCAGGGCATTGGCGCTCTGATCGCCGCCGAGTTGCTCGACCAGCAGGAAGGCTACGAGTCACTCGCCGACATGTATGAGGGCCTCAAGCAGATGGATGCGCTGCTGCCCGCCGCCCGTGAGAAGGTCAACGCCGAGCTGGGCGCCCGCTTTGCCGAGCTCTGCCAGCAGCACAAGTTTTTCTATATCCTGGGCTCCGGTCCCAACTTTAGCCAGACCTATGCCATGGCGATTTGCTCGCTCATGGAGATGCAGTGGCAGCACTGCTGCTACATCCACTCCGGCGAGTACTTCCATGGCCCGTTCGAAGCCACCGAGCCCGGCGTGTTCTACTTTGTGCAGCTCGGATCGGGCGAGTGCCGCCCCATGGAGGAGCGCGCTCTTGCGTTCCTCAACACGCACACCGATACCGTCATGGTGCTCGATGCGCTCGAGTACGGCGTGGGTGAAGTGCCTGCCAGCGTGCGTTCGTACCTGGAGCCGATCTTCTTCTACGCGATGAGCTGCGAGCTGCGTGCCGCCCGCGGCAAGGTGTTCGACCACAGCCCCGAGATTCGTCGCTACATGGGCATCGAGCAGTACTAGGTACCGGGAAAAGTATTCACCTTCGATTCGCAAGCGTGTCGTGTGAGTCAAAAAGCGGGCCGCGCCGGGGATTTCCGACGCAGCCCGCTTGGTATTGCGCTTAGATTCACGAGGTGTCGCGGCAACCGACGCTTACTTGGCGTCGTATGCCTCGGCTTCCCACCAGTCGAGCTGGGCGATGTTGTCGCGGATGTGCTGGCAGCTCTTGTGGAAGCCCTCGAGCTCGTGCTCGGAAAGGTCGAGTGTGTAGACCTCCTCGACGCCCTCGGCACCGATCACGCACGGCAGGGAGGTAAAGATACCCTCCTCGCCATACTGGCCGGTCATAAGCGTAGAGGCCGAAAGCACGGCGTGCTCGTTGTGCAGCACGGCGGCGCAGACGCGCGCGGCGGAGTTGGCAACGGCGTACTCGGTGCACTGCTTGCCCTGGTAGGTCACATAGCCGCCCTTGCGTGCAAGCTCCTCGACCTCCATGTGGTCGAAGGCGTACTTGTCGGGGTTCTCGGCCTGAAGCTCGTTGAGGTTTTTGCCAGCGATGGTTGCGGCCTTAAAGGCAGCAAGCTGGCTAAAGCCGTGCTCGCCGATCATGTAGGCGTCGATGGACTTGGGGCTCACGCCGACCTTCTTGGAGATCTCGGTGCGCAAGCGGGCGGAGTCCAGACCGCAGCCCGAGCCGATGATCTTCTTGGGATCGTAGCCGGTCAGGTGCCACAGCTCGGTGCACACGACGTCGCAGGGGTTGGAGATGCTCACGAAGATGCCGTCAAAGCCGGCGTCGACGATGCGCTTGGCAAAGGTGCGGGCGGCGTCGGTGGTAAAGAACAGCTCACCGTCGCGGTTACCAGCGGCCAGCGCGACCTTGCCGGCGGCGTTGACGATGACGTCGCAGCAGGCCAGCTCCTCGTAGTGGTCGTAGCAGTTGACGATTTTGGTATTGTACGGGACAAACGAAAGGGAGTCGCGCAGGTCCTGGACCTCGGACGTCACCTTGGCCTCGTTGATATCGCAGAGGTACAGCTCATCGGCAATGCCCTGCATGAGCAGGCTGTTGGCGACATGTGCTCCTACGTGGCCCTGGCCGACCACACCGATCTTACGCGTCTGGTACATATACGTATCCTTTCGGCCGAGTTTTTCGCGTCGAACCATTGTAGCGTCCTGCTGCCACTTTGCTAGGCTAAAGCGCCGTAGATTTTTGGGACATGCCTTAATCTCTACTTTTGGAGTGATTTGGGCCGCTGACGGTGTCTCGGGGCGATGCACTCGCGCGGATGGGGCCGCTCGTTGTACCATAGCTGCAACTGACTCGTAAGGAGCATCCATGCCCATTCGTATTCCCGACGCCCTTCCTGCTGCCGCGCAGCTCGAGAGCGAGAACATCTTTGTCATGACCGAGTACCGCGCGCTGCACCAAGACATCCGTCCGCTGCGCGTGCTCATCCTCAACCTCATGCCCACCAAGATCGCCACCGAGACGCAGATCATGCGCAAACTCTCCAACACGCCGCTGCAGGTGGAGGTGGACCTGCTGCGCACCAAGACGCACGAGGCCACGCACGTGAGCGCCGGCCACCTGGAGACGTTCTACCGCACGTTTGACGACATCCGCGACATCCACTACGACGGCCTGATTATCACGGGCGCGCCGGTGGAGCAGATGCCGTTCGAGGAGGTCGACTACTGGCCCGAGCTTTGCCAGATTATGGATTGGTCCACCACGCACGTGCATTCTACGCTGCACATTTGCTGGGGCGCGCAGGCGGGGCTCTATCATCATTACGGTATCCAGAAGTACGACCTGCCGGCAAAGGCGAGCGGCGTGTTTGAGCATTATTTGGTGAAGCCGCAAAGCCCGCTGGTCCGCGGCTTTGACGACCGCTTCTATGCCGTGCATTCGCGCAATACCGATGTGCGCCGCGAGGACGTGGAGGCCGAGCCGCAGCTCGAGGTCGTGGCCGTGTCCGACGAGGTGGGCCTGTACATCGTCAAGTCGACCGACAGCCGCCGCTTCTTTGTATTTGGCCATCCCGAGTACGATACCGACACGTTGCGTCTGGAGTACGAGCGCGACGTGAAGCGCGGGCTCAACCCCCAGGTGCCGGCGCATTACTTCCCAGGTGACGACCCCACCGCCGAGCCGCGCAACGTCTGGCGCAGCCAGGCTCAGCTGTTCTACACCAACTGGCTCAACTACTACGTTTACCAGACCACGCCTTACGACCTGGCCCGCGCCGGCGAGGAGCACTAGGCTGTGATGGTACTGCTGTAGCCGTGGCTGCGGCTGTGCTCGTGGCATGACGAGCGTGGATTATCGGACACACGAGCGTGGATTTTCGGGCGTTTACAAATCGAGCGTGGATAATCTCCCACTTTTGGCTTGAAACTAGACTCAAAACGGGAGATTATCCACGCTCATTTTTTATATGTAGATGCCGATGGCTCGGCTAAGAGACGGTGCGTGAAGAGGCCAAGTCGCATTCGGCGTAGTCTCGTATCTCGACGGGTTTTTCTTTCTGATAATCCGATGGACACAGGCATCTAAATGTGGAGACAGGGACCTCTCGGTAAGGCTTCTGCCTGCAGATATAAGCCATCAGCCTAAAACGTCCAAAACCGTCAAGCATTTGGTCAGTGCCTGGACAGCATTTGGTTAGACTTCGCATGAAACCGTCTGGTACGTTTGCGCCGTTCCATGAGTTGGGAGGCGACATGGGAAACATGACGGCGAATCAAAGACTTACAAGTCACATTAAAGCATGCGAACAGCAGATGAGTTGCGTGTACGCGCGCACGGCGGCGGAGGCAAAGCAGATTGAGCGGCGGGCGGAGGCGGGAAGTCTAGAGGCGGTCATGCCGGGGCTGTATGCGCGTCCGGAATACTGGTCCGAGCTCAAGTTTCGGCAGCGTTATCTGCATCGGGTGCGGGCGCTTGCGCAAAAGCACCCCGACTGGACATTTTGCTCCTATACGGCGGCTGTTATCTATGGCCTTTCGGTTTCGCATGCCAATTTGACGCACATCCATATCGCCGCGATGCCGGCCCAATCGACGACGCCGGGCTCTCAGGTCATTCGTCATCGCTATGCTCGTCAAACACGGGCCACCCAGATGGATATCGCCGTAACCGATATCGATCAAACGATTACGGATTGCTTGGTCGATGCATCGTTTGTCGAGGGACTGATCATCGCGGATTCGGCACTCCATGAGCAACTTTTGTCGAAGGAGCATCTCGTTGAGACGGTCGATAAGCTTGGCCTGAATCGTCGCGGTGTTGTGATGGCGCGCAGGGTTGCGCGGTGTGCCGATGGCCTGTCGGAAAGCGGTGGCGAGTCCAAGGCACGTGCCCTGATGATTGAGCGCGGCTGGCAGATGCCGGAGCTGCAAGTTGAGCTGTTCGACCCGGTTGAGCCGGGACGGCCGTATCGCGTCGACTACTTGTGGCGCGTGGGCGACCAGCTGATTATCGGTGAGTTCGACGGATTCGTTAAAAGCGAGAAAGCGGCGGAGGAGGGCAAGCTCGCAAAGGCGCAGTTCGATGAGCGTCAGCGCGAGTCGAGGCTTTCGCTGCTTGATAACTGCAAGATCGTGCGCTTGTGCTGGGATGATCTAAGGGATCCGACAAAGCTCGATCGCAAGCTCAAGGTCGCCGGCGTGCCACGTGCGTGCTGAGGCAGTTGCAAGGCGTTTGGCTGCACGAGCGTGGAAAATCAGACGGACGAGCGTGGAAATCTGGACGCTTGTTGAATGAGCGTGGATAATCTCCCACTTTTGGCTCGTAAGGGGGCCCAAAGTGGGAGATTATCCACGCTCATCTTGCGGGTGCGAAACAGCGGCGATCAGGCGCTGACGATGTGGGGCAGCGGCAGGTCGTGGGCGTCGGTGGGAACGTGGCCGACGCGCTGCTCGTCAAAGGCGATGCCGATGATTTGACATGTGGGCGAAAGCGTGGGTAGGTAGCGGTCGTAGCAACCGCCGCCGTAGCCCAGGCGCGCGCCGGTTTGGTCGAAGGCCACGAGCGGCACGATAATCATGTCGAGAACATCGGCAGGCACGATAGGGAAGCGATCGCTGTCGATGTCCATGGTCGTGAAGGCCCGCGTGGGGTGGGCGATAAACGGAGCCGCGGACGCATCGTCGACAGCAACTGCCCGCATGCACATGCGCTGGCCACAAGCTGTGGCTTCGGCTGCCGAGAGCATGCACGGATAGGCCACGCGCCAGTCGCGTTTGGCGGCCGCCGCGGCAAACGCGGCAGGATTGACTTCGGAACCCATCGCGGCATAGACGGCAACGGTGTGCGGTGCCGCGGGATCCGAGCGACCCAGTCGCTCAACAAGCCGCGCACAGATAACGGCAGACTTCGCCGCCCGCACATCCAAATCAATCGCATCGCGCCGGGCAATCACCGCTCGCCGCAATTTAGCCTTGTCCATCCCAACCTCCTCTAGCAAACCTGCCAAAAAGGGACAGGTTTATTTTGGCAGGTTTTATCTGGGCAAACAGCAAAACAACCACGAAGGGGATACATGCACCTTCGTGGTGGTCTGTGTTGTGATGGGTGTCTGCGGCGGTTTGTCTCGATCTGTAACAGTAACTCGGCAAAATTGGACTTAGATGTTACAGATTGAGACAAAGAGCTGGTGCCGTTCGGGAACGTCTCGATCTGTAACATCTGGAGCCGATATTGCCGTCTAGATGTTACGGATCGAGACAAACCGCCGCGGTGGGCTGCGCCGCCTCGCCCAAGCCGCAGAAAAAGGTAGATTTCCGGGCATGTTCCAAAAATCTACCTTTGTGCGTTAGCCCAGCAGGTCGACTACGTTAAAGCCGGCGTTGCTCTTGGCGATGACGTCGCGGCCGCCAAAGACGCAGGTGGGTGCGACGGCCGCAATACGCGTCACATCGGCGCCGAGCGAGCGAAGCTCAGCGGGCGTGGCCGCGAGCATCTGGGCGCGGCGCTCCTCGCGCGCGTGCGGATCGAGCCCAGCCAGGTAGGTCGTATTGCGGCGCTTGGTGAGCGCGTACGGCTTCACGGGCGCGTCCATGCCGCTCACGCAGCTCACGATAAAGCCCTCGAAGGCGGCCTCGTCGGGCGCAAAGCTGCCGAGCCATGCGCCCGCGCGTTCCATGCGCTCAATCGAAGGATCGACCGCCGGGTCGCGGTAGGTGTAGACCGCCGTCTGGCGCTCGCCGGCCGCGCGGAATCCGCATCCGTACGCACCGCCCTTCACGCGGATCTCGTTCCACAGGTAGTCGTAGGAGAGCGCGTTGGCGGCAACCGCCCAGGCGCCCGGCACGTCAATGCCCAGACGGCGCGGGTCGCACGCGCGCGCAGCAAAGCAGATGTCGCTGGGGATGACGAAAGCCTCGTGACGGTCGCGCGGCTCCGGCACCACGAGCGCGTTGCGGCCGGCATCGGCGCCGTCACCCGCGTCACGCCCCAGGTCGCCCGCGGCATCCCAGTACGCGTCAAAGTCCTCGTCGCTGCCGGTAAAGCTCGCCATGCAGCCATCGGCCACAAAGATGTGGTCTGCCAGCTCGGCAAGCTTGGCGCGCAGGCCGTCCAGTCGCTCGTCAAAGTGCTCGAGCAGATCGCGCAGGAACAGGTAGAAGTCCACGCCCGAAAGCTGCTCGCGCACCACGGCCGAAGGCGAGCTGTAGCTCATCGCGCGACCCAGCGCCGCCGAGTGGCCGTTGTTGATAAAGCCCTGCTCAAGCCCAATGCGAATCTGCGTGAGCACGTCGCGAACGCGGTCGGCGTCGGCATCCGCCAGTAGCGTGCTCGACCACACCTCGCGCGGCAGGCTCGCCAGCGCGTCGATCTTCTCGGACAGGGCGCCGGCGCTCACCAGCAGGTAGGGGCGCACGCCGTCCACGTCGGGCTGCGTCATGACCTCGGTCGTAAAGCTTAAAAAGCCCAGCTTGCCGGCGAGCAAGTTGTCGAGCTCCTCGGCCGAGTGCTCGCGCGTGGGCAGCTGCTTGAGCAGGCGGCAGAGCAGCGTCACGTAGGGCAGGTCCTCAAATGCGACGCAGCTCAGGTCGAAATACTGCATGGCGTAGGCCAGGCGGTTGGTGGGGATGCCGTGGCGCAGACAGGGGATGGGCGCGGTCGTGTCCACAACCAGCGGCGGCTCGGGACGCGCCTCGCCAATGTCGGATACACGCAGGCGCGGCAGCGTGGCCTTGTCCTCGGGCGTGTCCTCGGCCTCCTGCGCGGCACGCAGCGCGGCCGTGCGCTCGACCACGTCCGCCAGCTCGGCATCGGTCATGGCGTCGCGCTTGGTAGCCAGCTCGGCAGCTTCGGCGCTCTCCGCACCCTCGGCAGCGTCTACCGGAACCAACTCGACCAGCGCCATGTGATCGTTCTGGAGCACGAGCTCGCGCAGAAGGTCCTCAAAGTAGCTGCCGTTCAGCTCGCCGCGCAGCTCCTCGTACACCGGGCCGTACTTGAGTGCCAGCGTCGCGGCGTCGTCATCGTAGAGCCACGTGCTCAGCGCGTCGCACGCAATGGCCACGCCGTCGGCGATACCGTAGTCGCGCTGGCGCAGGTCGTATTCGTTGCTGCTGATGATGGCCTCCAGGCGCTCGCGCGGAACGCCGTGCTCACACAGGTCGCGACAGGCGTCCTGGAACACGCGGCGCAGCTCGCGCGCTACGCCGGGCTGCGCATTTTGCAGCATGATGAGCTCGTAGGGCTGCAGGCTCTCGGCCGCGGTGTAGCTCACCACGTTGCCGCCCAGGCCGGCGGCCAGAATGGCCTTCTTAACCGGCGCTTCGTTGGAGCCCAGCAGCGCCTCGAACAGGATGTCCGCCGCGATCGTGCGCTTGCGGGCGAGCGCACTGCCCAGCACCAAGCCCAGGCCCACCAGGGCGTTTTCGGGCGTGGTAGCCATCTCGACGCGCTTATACTCGCAGGTCACGGGCGCTTGCACGCCCAGCGGATTGGGCGCCAGCGTGGACGGGTCCTCGCCGGCGGCAACGGCAGCGTCCATGCGGCGGCTCGCGGCACTCGGCTGCGACAGATAGCGCTCGTCCAAAAAGGCCAGTGCGCGGTCCACGTCCAGGTCGCCGTAGAGCGTGATGTAGGAGTTGGAGGGATTGTAGTGTCGCGCGTGCGTGTCCAGGAACTGCTCGTAGGTGAGCGCGGGAATCGCGCGCGGGTCGCCGCCGCTCTCGTGCGCATAGGCGGTGTCGGGATAGAGCGCGGCGTTGACGGCATCGTCCAGCACGCTCATGGGATCGGACAGCGCGCCCTTCATCTCGTTGAACACCACGCCGTTATAACGCAGCGTGCCCTCGTGCAGGCTCGCGGCGCTGCTGTCGCCGTCGCCCTCCGGCAGGTCCAGTTCGTAGTGCCAGCCCTCCTGCTCAAAAATGGTGGGCTTGGTATAGATGGCCGGGTTGAACACCGCGTCCAGGTACACGTCCATCAGGTTGTACAGATCCTGCTCGTTGGTGGTGGCAACGGGGTAGATGGTCTTGTCGGGGTAGGTCATGGCGTTGAGGAACGTCTGCATGGAGCTCTTGATCAGGTCGACAAACGGCTCCTTGACGGGAAACTTGGCCGATCCGCACAGCACCGAGTGCTCAAGAATATGGAACACGCCGGTGGAATCGGCCGGCGGCGTCTTAAAGCCAATGGCAAAGGCCTTGTTTTCGTCGTCGCACGCCAGGTACAGCAGACGAGCGCCCGAGGCAGTGTGTCGCAGCACGTAAGCGTCCGAGTCGAGCTCGGGCACGGTCTCGCGGCGCTCGACGGCAAAGCCGTGGCAGGTAGTGCCGGGCACCAGCAGTGCAGCGGCTGCGGCGCGCGGGTCGGTTGAGGTGGTGGGCATATGCAGTCTCCTTTGACGCCCCAGCGGGGGCGAATCGAGTCGAATCCTCGAGAGTATACCCATATGGGGCCGCGACCCTGCGGCGAACTGGAGACGATGCCAGCGGATTGGGCGAAGGGCTCGCGTGCCCGCCGCACGAGCGTGGAAAATTGGACACTCGCCAAACGAGAGTGGATATTCGGACGGACGAGCGAGGATTTCCGGATACCTATCGAACGAGAGTGGATATTTGGACGGAATTTGCCGCAAAAGCCCCAAACACCGTCCAAATATCCACTCTCGATATCCGACCGTCCGAAAATCCTCGCTCGTCCATCACTCGCGTATCTCTCGTCCCTCATTCGTCTCTAATATGAGAGATGACAGGAAGATGAGAGAAAAATATGAGAGATAACTGAGCAGCAAAGAGACAGGCAATCATGGTATTGTCTCAATACCAATTGTTCTACCAGCAAAAATATGTATAAATGAAGCAAATGGTAGACATTCCATCTCTCATCTATCTCTCTATCTCTAAGCCGAGAGATAGAGAGATAGATGAGAGATAATTTCGAGAGATAACTGAGAGACGAGGGAAATCTATCCGCGGCATTCTCCGCAGGACCGAGCGAAAGGACGTGCAGATGAACGAAAACGAGCTGACCGGTCTGCTTGAGTCTTTAAGGCGTATGGGCTCGGATGATCTTAACGTCGAAGTGAAGGAGAGCGCCACGACGCTTTCCCGCGATGTGTGGGAAACGGTGAGCGCATTCGCGAACACTGCCGGCGGAATCATCGTGCTCGGAGTGAGTGAGCGCGCAGGTTTTGTCCCGGTTGAGAAC
>DAWBYD010000320.1:0-6012 GCA_052278285.1 Collinsella sp.
CCGACGGCGGTATCGTCTACGACTACCACATGACGCTCGCCCTTGCCATGGGCGCCGACTTTATGATGCTGGGCCGCTACTTCGCCCGCTTCGACGAGAGCCCGACCGAGCGCGTCAACGTCAACGGCCAGTACATGAAGGAGTACTGGGGCGAGGGTTCCGCGCGTGCCCGCAACTGGCAGCGCTACGACCTGGGCGGCGCCGCGAAGCTCAGCTTCGTCGAGGGCGTCGACTCCTACGTCCCGTACGCCGGCTCCCTCAAGGACGGCGTGGGCGGCACGCTCTACAAGGTCAAGTCCACGATGTGCAACTGCGGCGCCCTCTCGATCCCCGAGCTCCAGGAAAAGGCACGCCTGACCCTGGTGAGCTCCACCTCCATCGTCGAAGGCGGCGCCCACGACGTTGTAGTTAAAGATTCGCAGCAGAGCGTTTCCTATCGATAAGCGGCTTTCCCAAGCACGCACCTTGCCGTTCAAACCGTCGCTCGCGTACCAAAGTACGCGTCGCTCCTCTTTCACGGCAATCTGCGGCACTTGGAAAACCCGTCCATGCTAGGACGATTAACAAATAGCGGTTGATTCACAACCACGTTATTTAGATAAAGCGAGATGCATGCAAGTCGCAGGCATCTCGCTTGTTGTATTTGCTATCATCAGTCAAGTTAACCTTAGGGTCGGTCGGCTTGGCTTTGTTCGCTACAAGTTCCGCACGCAAAGAAGAGCACTTAATGTGCTCTTCGTCTTGCGCAGGACTGTCCGCAGTAGCGAACAAAGCCAAGCCGACCGACCCCAGCTAAGATTAAAGGAGCTGATATGTGCGATTGCACAGATCATAAGGACGAGATCCCTGCATACGACGCGCAGGCCATTGAGTCCAGGTGGATGAAGGCCTGGGAGGATTCCAACCTCTTTGCCGTCGACACCGACGACAGTAAGCCCAAGAAGTACGTGCTCGAGATGTTCCCGTATCCGTCGGGCGACCTGCACATGGGCCACGCGCGCAACTATACCATCGGCGATGCCATGGCCCGTCAGGCTCGCATGCGTGGCTACGACGTGCTGCACCCCATCGGCTTCGATGCCTTTGGCCTGCCCGCCGAAAACGCCGCCATCAAGCACAACACGCAGGCTGCCGCCTGGACGTATAAGAACATGGATCAGGCGCTTTCCACGATGAAGCGCATGGGCTTCTCCTACGATCTGGATCGCATGGTCAAGACCTGCAGCCCCGACTACTACCGTTGGGGTCAGTGGATCTTTGAGAAGATGTGGGAAAAGGGCCTGGTCTACCGCAAGAAGAACCCGGTCAACTGGTGCCCCACCTGCAAGACCGTTCTGGCCAACGAACAGGTCACCGAGGGTAAGTGCTGGCGCTGCGGCACCGAGCCCGAGAAGCGCGACCTTGAGCAGTGGTACTTCAAGATCACCGAGTACTCCCAGGAGCTGCTCGACGATCTGGAGAAGCTCCCCGGCTGGCCCGAGCGCGGCAAGCAGATGCAGGCCAACTGGATCGGCCGCTCCGAGGGCGCCGAGGTCGACTTTACCCTGTGCGACAAGGATGGCGAGCCCATCGAGGGCGACGAGGGTAAGATCACCGTCTTCACCACGCGTGCCGATACGCTCTTCGGTGTCTCCTTCTTTGTCCTGGCTCCCGAGTACGCTCGTCTGCACGAGCTTGTCGAGGGCACGGAGTACGAGGAGGCCGTCACCAAGATCGTCGAGGACTCCAAGCATATCTCTGCGGTCGAGCGTGCCCAGGGCACCCTCGAGAAGCACGGTGCCTTTACCGGCCGCTACGTGGTAAATCCCGTCAACGGCGAGAAGGTCCCCGTGTGGGTTGCCGATTATGTCGTTGCCGACTACGGCACCGGCGCCGTCATGGCCGTTCCCTGCGGCGACCAGCGTGACTTTGAGTTCGCCCGCAAGTACGATCTGCCTATTGTGCCGATCATCCTGGACGATGACGACCGCGCTGCCGTCGAGGCCAGCGGCGAGACCATCGATACCTTCCATGCCGAGACCGTCGACTGGGATTGCGCCCACGCTGCCGAGGGCACGCTCGTCCAGTCCGGCAAGTACACCGGCATGCGCGGCGGTAAGCACTCCGAGGGCGAGGCTGCCATCGTGGCCGACCTCGAGGCCATGGGCTGCGGTCGTCGCAAGGTCGAGTTCCGCCTGCGCGACTGGCTCATCAGCCGTCAGCGCTATTGGGGCAACCCCATCCCGGCCATCCACTGCGAGCACTGCGGTATTGTGCCCGTGCCCGAGGATCAGCTGCCGGTGACGCTGCCCGAGAACCTGGACCTGGGCGCCGGCGAGACCCTTGCCGAGTGCAAGGACTTCTACGAGACCACCTGCCCGGTCTGCGGTCGCCCGGCCAAGCGCGAGACCGATACCATGGACACCTTCACCTGCTCCAGCTGGTATTACCTGCGCTATACCGATCCGCACAACACCGAGCTGCCCTTCTCCCGCGAGGCGGCTGACCGTTGGATGCCCGTCGATAACTACATCGGCGGCATCGAGCACGCCATTCTGCATCTGCTCTACAGCCGCTTCTTTACCAAGGCGCTGCGCGACCTGGGCCTGCTGAGCGTTGACGAGCCCTTCACCAACCTGCTGTGCCAGGGCATGGTCAAGGACGAGAACGGCGACACCATGTCCAAGTCCAAGGGCAACGTCGTGCCCCCGAGCTCGGTTATCGAGCCCTACGGCGCTGACACCATGCGTCTGGCGATCCTGTTTATCGCCCCGCCCGAGAAGGACTTCGACTGGGATCCCAAGGCCGTCGAGGGCGCCAACCGCTTTATCAAGCGCGCCTGGCGTATCGTGTGGCAGCTCGTCCAGTCGGGTGACGCCAGCGTGGCCTTCGACAAGTCCGTGCTCGACGAGGCTGCGATGAAGCTCTATCGCGAGCGTCACCGCACCATCGCCAAGTGCACCGAGGACTTCGATCGCGGCCAGTTCAACACCGCGATCTCGGCCGTCATGGAGCTCGTCAACGCGGCGAGCGCCTACCTCAACGCTACCGAGGGCGCTGACCGCGACAAGGCCCTGTGCTACGGCGTGGCTAAGGATATCGTGAGCGTCCTTGCCCCCATCTGCCCGTTCTGGGCCGACGAGCTGTGGCACGAGGCACTCGGCTGCGAGGGCAATGCCTACACCGCCGCCTGGCCCGAGTTCGACCTGGCCGAGTCCATCGAGGACACGGTGCAGATCGTCGTACAGGTGCTCGGCAAGGTCCGTGGCCGCATCGACGTCGCCCGCGACGCCTCCAACGAGGAGATGCAGGCTGCCGCCGAGGAAGCCGTTGCCAAGTGGCTTGAGGGAAAGACGGTCGTCAAGGCCATCTGCGTGCCTGGCAAGCTGGTCAACCTGGTGGTCAAGTAAGCGCTGCGTGCATAGTTGGCGTGCTATAGGCGAGGGGCGATCCGGCTGGGTCGCCCCTCGTTTTTCATGTATCTGTCCTGGTGCCTGCTGTCAATTGTTCTATTCTTGTGGAGAACCTGTGCTCACGCTGACCTGCGGGTTTGTGTTGTGGTTGCACGTTTGCGCAGGTATTGGTATAGTTTGCTTGCAAATGAAGTTGTAATTGAAAGAAGTGGGGTTTCGGCCCCGCTTCTTTTTTGTATGGATGGAGGTGCCGCAATGGTCAAGACCAAGACCGAGCAGGCGATCATCGACGCGCTCGAGGCCGTTGCTCCCCAGCACGATGTCGACATCGTAGACGTTGAGCTCGTGGGTGCCACCAAGGCTCCCTGCGTGCGTGTGCGTATCGAGGGTGCCGAGGGTCAGAGCCTGTCGCTCAATGACGTCACGGCCAACACCAAATGGGTCGGCGATGTGATTGAGGAGCTCGACCCCATTTCTTCGAGCTATACGCTCGAGGTGTCGAGCCCGGGTATGGCGCGCCCGCTGCGCCGTCCGCGTGACTTTGCCCGCTTTGTGGGCGAGAACTGCGAGCTCACCTCCACCGCCACCGAGGGCCGTCGCAAGTACGCCGGCAAGATTACCGCCGCCACCGAGACGAACGTGACCCTCGAGCTCGAGGACGGCGAGTCCGTTACCCTCGATTTCTCTGATGTTAAAAAGTGCAAGTTGAAGCCCACCTATGACTTCAAGCCCGCGAAGGAAGGAAAGTAAGATGGCAGCATCCGACATGATGTCCGCCCTGATGGAGCTTTGCCAGGAGAAGCACATCGACCAGCTCTACCTGATCGACCGCCTGGAGCAGTCGCTCGCCAAGAGCTATGCCGAGATCCTGCATCTTGAGTGGGGCGCCAAGGTGACCATCGACCGTACCACCGGCAAGATCTACGTCTACCGTCTGGAGCCGATCGACGATTCCATGGACGAGGAGGGCAACTTCACCGAGTTCGAGGAGATCGACGTCACTCCTAAGAACACGAGCCGCATTGCCGCCCAGCACGCCAAGGCCGAGATCAACGCCATCGTGCGCAACTCCGCCCGTGAGCAGATCTACGAGGAGTTCTCCGGCCGCATCGGTGACCTCATCAGCGGTACCGTACTGCAGTCCACACCCGACTTCACGATCGTCAAGATTCGCGAGGGCGTCGAGGCCGAGCTGCCGCACTTCGACCAGCGCCGTTACGAGAACGAGCGCAACGAGCGTCCGATGGGCGAGCGCTACCTGCACAACCAGCACATCAAGGCCGTGATCATCGACGTTCGCGACCCCAACTCCAACCTGCAGCCGGTTCGTGGCGAGCACAGCCGTCCGCCGATTGTCATCTCCCGTACCCACCCCGAGCTCATGCGTCGTCTGTTTGAGCAGGAGGTGCCCGAGATCTATGAGGGCACCGTCCAGATCAAGTCGATCGCCCGCGAGCCCGGCCAGCGCTCCAAGGTCGCCGTCCACTCGCTCGACGATCGCCTGGATCCGGTTGGCGCCTGCGTCGGCCCCAAGGGCAGCCGTGTTCGCGCCGTCGTGGGCGAGCTTCGTGGCGAGCGCGTCGACGTCATCCTGTGGGATGCCGATCCGGCCGTCTACGTTGCCAACGCCCTGTCGCCCGCCAAGGTCACCCGCGTCCTTATCGACGAGGAGAAGGCCTATGCCGGCGTCATCGTGCCCGACGACCAGCTGTCCCTCGCCATCGGCAAGGAGGGCCAGAACGCCCGCCTCGCCGCGCGCCTGACTGGTTGGCACATCGACATCAAGTCCGAGACCCTTGCCGCCGACATCCTCAAGAACGTTCCCGTACACGAGGAGCCCGCCGCCGACCTGATCGGTGACGAGGAGGACGAGGACGTCCGTCGCTGCGAGTTCGTGTCCGAGGACGGCATCCAGTGCCGCAACCAGGCCCGTCCCGGCTCCCGTTTCTGCGGTGTCCACGACACCGACGCCTTCGATGATGCGGAGGACCTGATCTAGCGCGCGGTCGCGCCGGGCAGGTCCCAGCGCATCCCCCACGCTCGTTCAGTCTCTAGGCACCCAAGGTGCCAGAAAGGGTAGGTGAAGTCATATGGCAAAAGTCCGTGTGTCCACCCTGGCCAAAGAGTTCGGCATGACCTCCAAGGAACTGATGGGTCATCTCGCCGAAATGAAGATTCCCGCTAAGTCCGCTTCCTCCGCTCTGGAGGACGCATACGTCGCCATGGTCCGCAAGCAGCTCGCCTCGGTGATCGAGGCCCGCGCCCAGGAAGTCGAGGCCGCCAAGCAGGCCGAGGAGCAGGCCGCTGCCGCCGAGGAGGCAGCACGCGCTGCCGAGGCCGAGCGCGAGCGCATCGCCGCCGAGAAGGCACGCGAGGAGGAGCGCCGCCAGTTCGCCGCTGCCCGGGCTGCCGAGGAGGCCGCCCGCGCCGAGGCCGAGGCCAAGAAGAAGGCCGAGCAGGAGCGTCTTGCCCGCGAGAAGGAAGAGGCTGCCCGCGAGGCCCAGCGCCGCGCCGTTCCCGCTTCCGATTCCGGTTCGCGTTTCCGTTCGCTGCTCGACCAGATCGCCGCACAGGAGACTGTGCTCAAGGAGAAGAAGGACGCCGAGGAGAAGGCCAAGGC
>DAWBYD010000321.1:0-2099 GCA_052278285.1 Collinsella sp.
CGGGCGTCTGTCCAGCGCCCTACGCCCCGTGTCAACACCCATTGACGCACCTCCTGCACAAGCTGCCAAGATGGAAACGAGCGAACGGACGGCTTAAGAAGGTTTACACGTCTGAGCAGGTATTTTATTGTCAAAGTTTATTGTCGCTTCATTACGCCAAGTGGTCTGCGATACGCCGTCAGCCGAACCACTCCAGCCTTACGAGCGCCAGAATGTCTCAATCAAGTCGTCACGCGCCTTGACTTCGCTCTTTACATAGATGCGATGCAGGTGAGCCTTGACGGTACCCGGGCTAATCACAAGTTCGTTAGCAATATTTTGGACATCGAGTCCACGCAATACGAGTGTAAGCACTTCCTGTTCACGCTTTGAAAGCCCATGCTCGTCCGAGAAAATCACAACACGCGAGACAAGGTCCTCCCGTGCATCACGGCGCTCTGTCGCTACCTCTTCATCGGCACGAGGGTGACGCGAGAACACACGTAAGATATGGCTGAACTGTTTAAATAGCTGAACGGCTGCAGCCACAAACAATAAATTCTCTGAGATATTCCGCTCGCCCAGATACCATAAAAAGGCGCTCACCATCACGTTGTCAACGTCAGGCGTGCAGAATAGGATCATATAGGTATCCTCGATAACCACCATCACGGTAAGCACGCAGGCTATGCGAAAGAACGTCCGAGTGCGCTCAAGATCGAGCCGCTCAGCCCTATTCTCCGTCTTGCGATAGCGAGCGTAAGCATATACCAAGCAGAATGCCATTCCCAAATCGCGCGTAAGCCAAAAAAGATATTGCTGAACCTGGCCCGCAAAGCCAGTACGAGGCACCAGAGCAAGCTGAAGCACGGCGATCGGTACGACATATGCGGCAACGCGCTTAACGGTCACCTCATCGTGTAAGCGAAACGTTACCCAAAGCCATACGCACGCAAGAATCGCCACGCCCAGCGCGCAGCGCAGTAACGGATGTTGAAGCGGCTCATTAAACGTCACCACATAGTCATATTTGAGCCGGTTGTACTCATCAAAGAAGATCACCGACATATCGAAGATATAGAGAAGGAAGCCCGCGGCCGCCACCAAACAATCGCGTCGACGAGTCATGAGCCATATTACGAGTGCAGTTGATGCCGTCACCAATCCAACGCCCATGACAAGAATCGTGTAGACAAAGAATGCGAAGCTCATACTACTCTCATTCCGCACACAACCAGCTTGATTCCGCATTACAGTTATGGTAAGACATCGAACGAATACCAAGATCGAAAGGAGATGCCATGGCGCCGATTGCACCGCTCAAGATTATTGTCGCGCCCGCCGCCAAGGCCATCGCCAAGATCGGTTCGACCATGACCTACGATGACGTTCCCTGCATCGTTGATGAACGCAACGACAGCTGCCCCTACCTGGGCCATGTCCCCTACTTTGCGCCTAAACTCTCCTCTGATATCGAGCAGCACAACCGCTAGCATAACCTTCACGATTGCCGCAGTAATCCTCGCAGCAATTTGTTAACTCGGAAGCAACTCCGGTTTTGAGTCCCGCACTGCCGAACCGAACCCCCTCACGATTTGCGTTTTCCACACACGCCAACGCCGGGATTATCGACACTGCGGCCGCGGCGCGATATGAGGCGCGAAACCTCGCCCAGCAACACGGCGATCACCACACCCATGAGAATGGGCAACTTTGCCATTTCGGCGGGCGAGCCGTTGA
This sequence comes from Collinsella sp., assembly GCA_052278285.1. GTDB lineage: Bacteria > Actinomycetota > Coriobacteriia > Coriobacteriales > Coriobacteriaceae > Collinsella. The sequence continues at coordinate 1,720 of DAWBYD010000321.1, forward strand.
GCGGCACGATTGTCGCAACAATCGAAAGCACGAGCTCTACCACCGGCACCGCAAGCGCTACCGCAAGCACCTTGCCCTCGAAGGGCGCGCGGAACACACGTGGGCGGTCGTCGTATTTACGCAGGCGCCAAAACGCCGGGAACATCGGGATATAGCTCATGAGCAGAAAGACGACGTTCATCGAGAAGAAGACCCAAAAGACGTCGGAACCTTCGCCCAGCGGAATCTGAAGTAGCAGCACCAAGCTGGCAAAACAACCGTTAATGAGTGCTGAGCCGTTGGGCATGCCGGTCTTCTTGGACACCAGCGCAAAGGGGCGCGGCATGTTGCCGTGGCGCGCGGCATAGCTCGCCACGTTGTTGACGCCAAAACTCCAGCAG
>DAWBYD010000322.1:0-12291 GCA_052278285.1 Collinsella sp.
GCGTTCGCTGCCACGCGCTTGCAGGCACCCAGGCGCCCAAACCTCAAGACGTCGTAATCGAACATGAGCTTTTTGCACTCGCGGGCATTGGGGGCCTTGCTGGTAAGCGCCGCACGCACCATAACAGCAACAGAAGGAGCGCATTGTGCGAGCGCAGCAACGCTGCCCACGGTAGAGCCGGCGAGCGCCGTGGTAACGGCAGCAAACACCTTGCCGCAGTCCGAACCCAGCAACCTAAGCGCATCGTACAGCACCAGATCGCAGAGGAAGTACGCCAGGTCATCGGCATGCTGAGCATCGAGACCGTCGCGCCGCCAGTCAGCCAGCACCGCGGAGTAAATCTTCACGTGCTCCAGCAGACGTGTCTCGTCGTCGTAGCGCATGGTGTCCATGAGCGAACCCTTGCGCGCCACGCGGTAGTCATACAGCTTGTTCGAGATAAGCGCGGTCTTGTGCGAACGACCGTACACGGCAAAATCGAAGACCTGGTCCTCGCCGTACTTAACGGTTTCGTCGAACACGATCCCGTTGCCCAGCAAAAACTCACGCTTGCAGGCGGTGCGCCATGCAAAGGGGCGAGATGCTTCCTTAAACAGCAAGTCAGAGTTATAGCCTTCAAACGACACATCGCGCGGGCTCAGCACATAGTTAAGCCACGGATACCCCGCCTCCAGCGGATACGGGTTCGCGCCAAAGGTCAAAACGTCGCAGTCCTCGCGCTCAAAGACATCGACGATCACGCGGCATGCATCGGGCGTAAATCGGTCGTCGGAATCCAAAAACGCAACGATAGGCGCCGTGGACGCGGCGATGCCTGCATTACGCGCACTCGACAGGCCGCCGTTCTCCTTATCGACCAGCGTAAAGCGCGCGTCCTTTTCGCAATAGGCAGCCGCAATATCGCGCGAGCCGTCCGGCGAGCCATCGTTGACCAGCACGCCTTCCCAATCGGGCATGTCCTGCGCAAGCAGGGAGTCCAGGCACCAGGCCAGGCACTCCTCCACTTTATAGATGGGAACGACAACGGAAATCTTGGGGGTAGCCATAGTCACTCGCTCCTACTGTGCGGCCGGAACGTCATCGGGGTGCGGGTTGTCGCCGTAGGTGCACTGATACGTCAGCACACGCCAGACCAGCGGCAGGCCGCCAATCTTAAAGTAATGCTTAAACGTATTGAGCTTGCCCGGCTTCTTAAAGTCAAAGCGCGAATCGATATAGGCGCGGGGCGACTTGACCATCAGGCGCAAGTCGGTCTCGCCACGCGGATCAAACAGCGACAGATCAAAGCGACCGGCATCCCAGTCGGCCTTGAGCTCGGGCGAGGCCTTCTGCCAAAACTGCTCGCGCAGTTCATCGACCAGGCGCTCATCGTTCCAACGGTACGTATCGACCTTCATGCGCATTAAAATACCCTGAAGCTGAGCCTTAAGCTCGGGGCGTTCATCCAAAAAGCGCTGCATCTCGGCGTATTCGTCGCACACGCAAAATACCTTGTTGGGCGAATTAACGGAGCTCTTCTCGTTGTCTTGGCGATAGCACAAAATGGGGTCCGCGATAAACGCAGCACGCTCGGCGCATGCCCAGACCTTAAAGTTAAAACCCGCATCCTGATACGAGGCACCCGGCGTGGGAAGGAAGCGAATCTGATTGTCGTTGAGGAACGCGCGCCGATAGATAGCCGACCAAATGGAAGGTTTGCGGTAGAAGATGCCCGGGCGATCGACGGGGCGATACGCGGCGCCCGTCATATGCTCGTCGATAATCCCAAACAGCTCACGTCGCTCGCTGGGCGTGGACCAATACAGATAAAAGTCGCCCTTTACCGCATCGGCATGCTCAGCATCGGCCTTGGCGACCAGCTTTTGAAGCGAATCCTCAAACATAAAGTCGTCGGACTCAAGGATGCCCACGTACTCACCGCGCGCCATCTCCAGGCCACGGTTCATCGAGTCGCCGTAGCCGCTGTTGGCCTTGTCGATCATCTTTACACGGGGGTCGTGCTCCATGTACTCGCGGATGATATCCGGCGAGCTATCGGTGGAGCCGTCGTTGATGCAGATGATCTCGATGTCATTGAGCGTCTGCGCCACGGCGGAATCGAGGCACACGCGCAGATAGCGCTCGACATTGCAAATGGGGACAAGCAGCGAAACTTTAGGGGTATCAGAGTTCTGCAAGAGAACCTCCCGTTGAATAGCGTGTAACAGGGTTATTTTAGCAGCCGAGTTGCGGCGGGCGGCAGCGCTTGGAATTATAGAAAGCGCTCCAGGCAGGCTTTGAGACCGCGAGTCGAAAGATAGAACAGCGTGGCGTCTGCCATCGAAACGCCCGAGGTCGCCGCAACGAGCTTGTGGGCAACACGGCGAACGGCACCCTTAGCAGGCATATCCGCCCACTCCGTTCCCAAAAACGTCGTGAGGTCCATGTTGACGCGAGCCGCCACGCGATGGAAGTCATCGGCATCCAAGCGCGCCAGATCGAACACAATTAGGTCCAAAAACCAAGTTATCAGCTCGCCGGGACACAGGTCCAAAAGACCATAGGCCGCCCAGTCTTCCAAGACCTCCTCGAGCATCTTCATGTGGGCGTCAAGCTTTTTGGCGCGCGCCTCGGCACTGTTGAACTCGTGCGTCGCCGATTCGCTCTCCATCACGTAGTGGTAGAACTTGTCAGGCATGACGACGGTCCTGCGGGCAAGCGCATAAGCCGCAAATTGGAAGACGACGTCCTCGCCCAAAGCCAAACCGGGGGCGAAGCGAATGCCTTCGCGATTGAGCAGCTCGCGCGAAAAAGCCGCACGGCAGGCATAGGGCTGCGCATTCGAATGGAACAGCAGTTGAGGATCGCGGGCGCCGAAGGTACCAGCTTTGGGGCTCATGAGTTGCTGGACGCGTTTGGGGGCAGCATCGGCAGGTTTACAGACGCCGCCAAAAACGGCGGCCTCGGCATCCGCAGACTCCATGGCATGCAGCACGCGCTCGACCGTCTGGGCATCGATGTAATCGTCGGCGTCCACAAAAAAGACGGTCTCGCCCTCGGCGACATCGATACCGGCATTTCGAGCACACGAGACACCCGCGTTTTCCTGGTCAATCACCAGTACGCGATCGTCGGCCTGCGCAATCTGGAGCAACACGTTCAACGAATCATCAGTCGAACCGTCGTTGACGCAGACAACCTGAATCGAACGCTCAGACTGGGCCAACAGCGAATCGAGGCATCGCTGAATGGAGCGCGCAGAGTTGTAAACGGGGACGACAATGGTAGCTTTAGGACACGAGGCCTCTCCCATGCCGACCTACCCCCTCAGCGATTCGATGAGGAAAGCGGCGACCACGCCTGGGCCTCCAACCGAGGCGTAATACTTAGCACGCCCCAAGGCACCATCCGTCGCAAAGCTCGGATGTTCGTCAACCCAGCCCTCAGGATCTTTGAGGATGGCAGCGAGGTTCGCGCGCTTCCACGGCTTGAGGTCGTCAAGCGAAAACTCCCCCGCGTCCAAGGCCGCCTGAAATTCCTTGGCCATCTGAACCAAGAACTCCTTATAGAACTTAGGCGCCAGGCGCACGTAGTTCCACATGTACGAATCGTACTTAATGAGCTGATTGAACATGAGCATGCGCGCGACGTCATCACTTGCGTGGTCGCGGGCATAATCCTCTCGAATCCAACGCTCAATCTCGGCATACTCGGTATTGACGCAAAAGACCTTAGCCGAAGAATTGACCGAGGAATTCTCGTTGTCCTGGCGATACGACAACACGGCATCATGCAGATAAACAGCCTTATCTGCGCACGCGATCACCTTAAAGGCGAATGACGTGTCCTGAAAGGATGCCCCCGGAGTCGGCAGGAACTTAATGCCGTTGCGCTCAAGAAAATCGCGACGGTACACGGCCGACCAAATCGACGGCTTTTGCTTAAAGAACTGTGTCGTATCGCTCGGGTGCACCGGCTTGCCGCAATCCCGAGGTCTAAACATCTCGTGTAGCGAACGGCGCTCCTCGGGCTTAGACCAGTAGAAATCAAAATTCGCCTTCGCAAAGTCGGCATTATTGGTATCGGCGGCCGAGACAAGCTTTTCGAGTGCGTCGGACGCCATAAAGTCATCGGACTCCAAGATACCAACGTACTTGCCACGCGCCATCTCCAGACCGTGGTTCATCGAGTCGCCGTAGCCGCTGTTGGCTTTGTCAATCATCTTGACGCGCCCATCGCGCTCCATATACTCGCGGATAATCGCCGGCGAGTTGTCGGTCGACCCGTCGTTAATGCAAATGATCTCAATATCCTTGAGCGTCTGCGCCAGGGCGGAATCGAGACACTCGCGCAGGTAGCGCTGAACATTGTAAATGGGAATAAGCAGCGACAGAACAGGGCTGCCAGAGGCGTTAGTAGACAAATGTGCTCCTTAGGAAATACCTGTCGTTTCATGGTATCAAAGGGTCAGCGTGCCAGCGGGCGTTTATATAATCTATGGAGCCTCTTGCGGGCAAAGCAGCCCCACGTCATGCGGCGGGCCCATGGCAGGTTCCTGCGTTTTATTCAAAGCTTGCCGCTAAGGTGCGCCGAGCCTTTACAATAGGACAGTCCCAAGGACGTATTCGATAGCTTCCGTGCAGCGCTCGCCCGCCGCGCGTGAAAGGATATATTGCCCCATGCCTTCAACCCTTCCCGCTCCCATCGATAAGCTCGCCATCGTCGTCGTTACGTACAAGCGCCAGGAACTCCTGGCCAACTTGTTCGACTCTATGACCGAGCTCACGGCAACGCCCTGGCGCATCGTGATTGTCGATAACGAGAATTCGCGCGAGACCGAGGCCATGTGCACCGCATTCAACGAGCGCCTGGCCAACCTGTGGGGCATCGACACCGAGCAGCCCGACGCGCAGGGCGGCACCGACCGTGTCATCTACGCCCCGCAGCTCGAAAACGGCGGCGGTGCGGGCGGCTTCTCCGCCGGCACCAAATGCGCCTACGACCTGGGCTCCCAGTGGTTCTGGGTGAGGGACGACGACGTGCTCGTCATCCCCGAAGGCATCGAGCGTCTTGCCAAGTGGACCGACCGCTACGATGTCATCCAGGGTTCGCGCCTGGACTTTGACGGCGGCGCTTTCTTTTGGCAGTACCAGCTCATCCTTTCGCTCGGCATCCCTAACCCCATCGCCAAGTGGGATCTGGGTCCCGAGGGCTACCGCGCCATGAACCAGCTGTGCTTTGAGGGCGGCATGTTCTCGCGCCGCGTGGTCGACAAGATTGGCCTGCCCGACGCGCGTTTCTTTATCTACGGCGACGATGCCTGCTATGGCTACGTGGCCAGCCAGCACTTCCCCGCCGCCGTTGTTGCCGACGTGGTGCTCAAGCGCGCCCGCGCCGTCTCTAACTGGGACATCGCCGGCAAACGACAGCTCAACTCCACGAGCGACACCAACCGCTACTACATCATGCGCAACCGAGGCTTCCTCGCTCGCTATATGCAGATCTACGGTGACTACCACCCCATGCTGTTCCGCTTGGGCAATGCCGCAACCTTCTGCAAGGAATTCATTCGCCTGGCCGCGGTCGACAAATGCTTTAAGACCGGCATTCCGGCGCTGCGCCGCGGCATGAAGGATGCCCGCAAGATCATCAAGGATCCCGACTGGAAGCCCATGCCGCCCATGAAGGATACCGAGTAACGGAAGCCGGAAACATCTCGGCGCTTAAAGCCGCTGGCACACCGTAGCCACATGCTGCCCATCAAAACCGAACCCCCAGCGCATGCGACCCACGCCGGGGCGCGGTACACGGATTTCGTCGATGCCATCGCGCTCTATGTCGAGTAGCGACTGCACGGCCAGCAATTCCAACCCCAGCGCATCCACATCGGGGTCATACATCATATTGATCGTTATAAGCGGGCGCTCGTCCAGCATGCCAATCGTATCGGCTATGTCGAACACAGCGCCCGTAGGAAAAACCTGGATGTCCCAGCGACCCGCGCCACACTTTCGCCTCGAAGCAGGATTGGCATAGCCCGGCAAGCCAAAGCAGAGCCCCTGCAAGAGCAGATGATATGGCAGCGGCTTATCTGGGTCGGTCTCACCGATTCCCGCATCCCCCAGGATGCGGCTTAGCGCCCGCTTCACGGTATCCTCGTTCCCACGGCACAGCCCGTCGCGAAACGCATCGACGTCTCGAATGTCTTCGGCAGCGCACTCAAACCACTCAACAATCACTAGACGCAAGGTCTGGCGAAGCTCTTTATTGGGCAATCGCAAAGCACGGAGGCGATCGCCATGCTCTGGCTCCTCAGTCATATCCGTCGTCAGGAAACCGGACAGATATAGCGCTGTCCACATGCCATCGTCAGGCGAGACATCTGGCTCTGCAGTGCCCAAACAAAGCGGGACCTCAGCGCACCCATGGGCCTCGAGCAAATCGAACAAGACCGAAAGGCGGTCGAGATTCCACCCGGCAACTACCTTACTCAGGCAATCGGCATATCCATACAGATCGGCACGCACGGGCGCCGTGCAGCCTCGGTCCAGAAAACCGATCACACGCGCTGGATTCGAGCAATAGGCCCTGCCAAACCGATACCCCTCGAGCCATTCACGCGCATCATCCAGGTATTCCTCGCGCCCAGCATGATTCAACAGAGCCTGGACCTCGGCATCCGAAAAGCCGAACCAACGGTCACACCACGTCGAAAGCGGCGTCGACAGACAATACGAGCAGCCGCGCGAAGAAAGCGCCGCTTCGGCAGGACCGGGACACTCCCCCATCAGACACGTCAGCCGCAACGAATCGCGCGCAGTGGCAATGGCGTCGAACAGCACGCGATCGAATAGCCCTGCCGGATCGGCGCCGGAAGCGCCCCTTGCGCTCGCACGGCCCAACCACGCCGCGTCGTACCCATCAACGAGCAATACAACTTGCTCATCGCAGGCAATCTCCAGCAACTCAATGAGCACGCCAAGCACCGAGGCGACCTCGTCCTCGCTCGCCGCGCCACGCGCAACACGTTCGATGTGACGCACCTTATCTCGAGCTAAATCCGGGGCCTCCAAGAGCGCCAACAAGCGAGCGCACTCGCCCGAAAGGGCATCGCGCACGACGCCGGCAACAGCGGCGCCACGCCTCGCAGCGCCAGAAAAGTCCAGCGATATCACCGGATAGCAAGCGTACTCATCCCGATAACGTCCGCCGTCCGCATCCCAAATCTGAGCATCGGCAAACGAGCTCCGACCGGCGCGACCGACCGCAGGACGCTCCAGAAAAGCCCTGAGCATCGACAAGTTCATGCTCTTGCCAAAACCCTCGGGTCGACAGCACACCACAACGGACGCGTCGCAGTCCAACATATCGGCAATAAACATGGTCTTGTCAACCAGCATGCAGCAACCAAGGGCCTCCGCATAGTCGTGCATGCCAATGGGCAAAGCCGCATCGTCGGCACAGCCGATCAAACGCACGCCAAAGCCGGCATCACAACCATTATTCGCCTGTTCAGGCACCAAAACGTTCCCCCCTAAATCGCAGCACGACGCCAATTGTAATGACCGCATCGCATGTACCGATGTCACCGCGCAAACATATCGGGCAACGGTAGCAACAAGAGGTGTGAGGGGGCATAACTAATCGTTGCACAACAAAACGGGCCCGATGCATTCGCACCGGACCCTGTCCCAACTCTTTAGTTATCTGGCAACCGAGAGGCTACTCCTCCGAGCCGTCCTCCCCAGAAGCTTTCTTCTGCTGATCGAGCTTATGCTTACCACTCACGATAGACGTAGCGCCCAGTGTGGCCAAGCTCGCGCTGGCAAGGCTCGCCATCACAATCAGATCGCCCGTCTTGGGCATATTGCCGCCAGATGACTTGGTTGTGGTGGTCGTCGTGGTCGTAGTGGTCACCGTTTTGGAGTCATTTTGCTCCTGAACCTGGTTGTCAGCACCGCTCTTGTCGTCGTCTTCGGACTGTTTCTTTTCGCCCTCGGTCTTGCTCTCGTCCTTCTTCTGAGCGGACTTGTCGCCCTTCTCATCAGAGCTAGAACCCTTATCGGATTCAGCCTTCTCGGAAGCCTCGTCCTTTGAGTCGCCCTTTGCGGCCTCGGTCTTTTCCATGGAAACCTGATCAGAGTTGTCCTTGTTCTGAGTCGAGCCATTATTGACGCCAGCCATCAGCGAAGAGCCCAACGTAGAACCAAGCTGCACGGAGAAAGAAGGCTTCTTGTCCGGCGAAGCAACGGGAGCGTCCGGCGCCTTATTCGAGTCGTCCTTGGAAGCATCGGAATCAGGGGTTGCGTCAGAGCCGGAGCCGTTGTTAGAGCCGGTGCCAACGGACGAATCGCTCGAGCCGGTGGATGAGTTAGAGGTGTCAGCGTCGGTCGAACCAGAAGCGTCGCCGTCCGTATTGCCGGCAGAGCTTGAAGACGAATCGCCCGCAGCAGAGCCGTTCAAATCGGAGCCGTTCGAGGTAGAGCCGTCGTTGGTAGCGCCACCAGCAGAGCCATTACCGTCAGCATCGGTCGAGGGCGCATCCATCCTGTCATCGTTGACATCGTCACTCGAGCCGTCATTCGAATCAGGTGTCGGTGCAGGTTCCGGCGCGGGTGCCGGCTGCTCGGGCTTGTTGTCCTTCGCAGCGGCAGCCTCATCCTCGGCGATATAGACCAGGCAGTCCTTTAGCTCGTTGCGGTAGCGGTTCTTCCAGCCCTCGTGGTACTGGGGCTGGCTTGCATACTTGGTCGCCACGTTATTGACCACGCTGTTGGAAAACGCCGTCACAAACTCGCGGTCGGACATATCGTTGGAAAGATTCGCCCAGCGGAAGAAGTCCCTGCAGCCACCAGTGCCGCACATGTTGGTAATGCTCCACACCATGCCCTTGACGCAGTCGGCGCGGCCCGAAATATCACTCCCCAGGCCGCTCTTGAGCCACGCCTCGGTCACCGCATAGTACGAGTTGTACGCATAAGCATCTTGAAGTGCTGAGAACTCAACAGGATCGGTGTTATACGCACCTTGGAAGGCATCCTGCGCGATATGGCCCAGCTCGGTGAGCTGGCCGTTCTCGTACATGGCATTGCTCGTGTTGGAAATCTCGCTGCCGCGATCAATCGCATCCTTGAGCATGCTGTATTTTTCGGGGTTGTAGTTGTAGACCTGCTTCATAAACGGAATGAGCGACCAACGACGGTCAAACTGGTAATAACCCAGCGCGTTATAGCCGTCACCGTACGAAAAGCCCTGGTTGTAGTTGCCATGGCTCTCGTACTTGGTAAAGTACTTCATCTCGGGAGTCACGTTGACAAACGAAACGCCCTGGACCGACCTCAGCACGCCCGAGAAGGACTGCTGGGTGTAGAGACCCTTATCGATATCGGTGGCATCCGAAGCAACGCCCGGCGTGGGCTCCTCGGCAGCGGCGGGTGCCGGCGCGGAAACGGCGCCAAACGAAAGCGCCAACGTCAGGCCCGCGACAATAGCAGAATGCTTGGGCTGCATAAGATCCTCCCTGCATTGGTGTAGTTAAAGTGCGGTTTGCAAAGATAGAATTAAGTATTGCAGCTCACCCGTTGTTGCACAACAACCCCTCGGTAAACGGCAACAACCCTCCGCGAAATCTTAAGGAATTGCGCTCAACCTACAGCTTGATGTCAAAGTTGATCTCGGGGACGGCGGCCAGGTCGGCCAACGTCACGCCGTCGACGTACTTTTCGATCACGTCATCCAGACCGCGCCAGAACTTGACGGTCGAGCACAAATCGCTACGGGTGCAGCTGTTGTCGATGCCATCGCACGCCACCGGAGCCGTGCTGCCCTCGACGGCACGCAGGATGTCGCCGGCACGCACCTCGGCCGGGTCCTTGGCCATCATGTAGCCGCCGCCCTTGCCGCGCACGCGCTTAAGCAGGCCCGCCTTCATAAGCGGACGAACCAGCTGCTCCAGATACTTTTGCGAGATATGCTCGCGGTCGGCAACCTCGCGCAAGGCAATCTTGCCCTCGGCGTCGCCCAGCGCCGCGATATAGATCATTAACCGGAGGGCATAGCGGCCCTTGGAAGAAATGAGCATACCTACCCTCCCATCGCATCTGGGACAACATAACCAGGTTTGTTTGTCCCAAATTTAAAGTAAGTGGGACAAACACAACAGGTTATTTTGTCCCAGAATTTGAAAAGTCGAGTGGATTAGTCGGGTTTTCCCTTGACTAACGCCGAACCCATAGTAACTTTATTCCGAGAAGATTCCTAGGGTTTAGTACACCTATGAGTACACCATATACAGAGAGGGACAGCATGAGCGCAAATCCGCTGCTTTCCATCGAAGGTCTGACCGCCTCCGTGGACGAGAAGACCATCCTCCACAACGTCAACCTCAACGTCGCCGCCGGCGAGACCCACGTTCTGATGGGACCCAACGGCGCCGGCAAGTCCACCCTCGGCCACCTGATCATGGGCGACCCCGTTTACACGGTCAACGACGGCCGCATCGTCTTTGACGGCCAGGACATCACTGAGCTCACCACCGACAAGCGCTCGCGCGCCGGCCTGTTCCTGAGCTTCCAGGCCCCGGTCGAGATTCCGGGCGTGCCGCTGTCGAGCTTTTTGCGCGCCAGCATCGCCGGCCGCCCCGGCCTGGAGATGAAGGGCAAGGAGTTCCGCCGTCGCGTCAAGGAGCTCGCGGCAGAGCTCAACATGGATACCGCCTACCTCAACCGCGAGCTGGGCGTAGGTTTCTCGGGCGGCGAGAAAAAGAAGGTCGAGATGCTCCAGCTCCTGCTGCTGCAGCCCAAGCTCGCCATCCTGGACGAAACCGACTCCGGTCTGGACGTCGACGCCCTGTCCACCGTCAGCCACGGCATGGACGCCTACCGCAAGAGCTGCGACGGCTCCATGCTCATCATCACGCACAACACGCGCATCTTGGAGCACCTGGATGTCGACCGCGTCCACGTTATGGTCAAGGGCCACATCGTGCGCGAGGACGACGCCTCGCTCATCCCCTGGATCGACAAGAACGGTTTTGAGACCTTCGAGCGCGAGGCCGCCGAGCAGCGCGCCAAGGCCGAGGCCGCCGCTGCCGAGCAGCAGGCGTAAAAGGGGCGACGCAATGACCAAGAACCGCACCGAGGTCGCGGACATCGACCGCAGCCTCTACGACTTCACCTATGGCGAGGAGGGATTCGAGCGTCTCGACGCCGGCATCACGCCCGACATCGTACGCGAGATCAGCGCCAAGAAGGACGAGCCACAGTGGATGCTAGACTTGCGCCTCAAGTCCCTCGAGATCTTCAACCGCTTCCCGGATCCGACGTGGGGCCCCTCCATCGAGGGCCTAGACATGGACAACATCGTCACCTACGTCAAGCCCAACACCGACCAAAAGCACGACTGGGAGTCGGTGCCCGATGACATCAAGAACACTTTTGAGCGCCTGGGCATCCCCGAGGCCGAGCGCAGCTATCTGGCGGGCGTCGGCGCGCAGTACGACTCCGAGCTCGTCTACCACAACATGCAGGACACCGCGTCCAAGATGGGCATCGTCTACTCCGGCATCGAGGAGGCCCTGCACGACCCGCAGTGGGAGCCGCTCATCCACGAGAAGTTCATGACGCTCATCCCGCCCACCGACCACAAGTTTGCGGCCCTGCATGGTGCCGTGTGGTCGGGCGGTTCGTTTGTCTACGTGCCCAAGGGCACCAAGCTCGACTTCCCGCTGCAGAGCTACTTCCGCCTCAACGCCAAGGGCGCCGGCCAGTTTGAGCACACGCTCATCATTGTCGAGGACGCCGCCGACCTGCACTTCATTGAGGGCTGCTCCGCGCCCAAGTACAACGTGGCCAACCTCCACGCCGGCGCCGTCGAGCTCTTTGTGGGCAAGCGTGCGCACCTGCGCTACTCTACCATCGAGAATTGGTCCAAGAACATGTACAACCTCAACACCAAGCGTGCGCGCGTGGACGAGGACGGCGCCATCGAGTGGATCAGCGGCTCCTTCGGTAGCCACGTGGGCTACCTCTACCCCATGAGCGTGCTCAGCGGACGCCGCGCCCGCTCGAGCTTTACCGGCATTACCTTTGCCGGCGCCGGCCAGAACCTGGATACCGGCTGCAAGGTCGTGCTCAACGCGCCCGATACTTCGGCAACCGTCGAGACCAAGGGCATCTCCAAGAGCGGCGGCATCCAGACCTTCCGCAGCTCCATCGTGGCCACGCCCAAGGCCGAGGGTTCCAAGGCAACCGTGAGCTGCCAGTCGCTCATGCTCGACGACCAGAGCCGCTCCGACACCATCCCCGCCATGGA
>DAWBYD010000323.1:0-2487 GCA_052278285.1 Collinsella sp.
CAAGGTGACGTGAAACGAAAGGGCGCTGCCCTTCTGGTCGCGCCCTTGAAGTTGAACGTCAGATTGTCCAAATGCGGCCCGCGCAGCGTCGACCGGTTACGGCGTTTGTAAAACGCCGTAACCTACAAGATGAGCATGGCGTCACCAAAGCTGAAGAAGCGGTAGCGTTCTTCGATAGCAGCGGCGTAGGCATCCATGATCTGGTCGCGGGTGGCAAGTGCGCTTACGAGCATCATGAGCGTGGAGCGCGGCACGTGGAAGTTCGTGATCAGCGCGTCGACCACGTGATAGGTCGAGCCGGGCATAAGGTAGAGCTGCGTTGTCGCGTTCTCGCGCACCACGATGTCGCCGCGGCCGAGCGTGTCGGCCCCGTCCTCGCGGCCCTCAAAATAGCGCGCCGTCACAGCCGGATCGGACACCGGCGCGTCCGCGTCAAACGCGCTCTCGAGCGAGCGCACTGCGGTAGTGCCGACGGCGATCACACGATGGCCCTCGGCCTTCGCCTTATGCACGGCGTCGACAACCTCCTGCGACACGTGGTAGCGCTCGGTGTGCATCACGTGCTGCGCGGGGTCGTCCTCCTCCACCAGACGGAAGGTATCGATACCCACCTCGAGCTCGACGGCGGCAAACTTGGCACCCTTGGCCTCGATAGCGGCCATGAGCTCGGGAGTAAAATGCAGACCCGCCGTGGGAGCAGCGGCCGAGTGCTCCTCCTTCATGGCGTAGACGGTCTGGTACTTCTCGGGATCGCCCTCGTAATCGGTAATGTAGGGCGGCAGCGGCACGTGGCCGGCAGCATGGATGGCCTCGTCGAGCGTGCGCGGCTCGCCGGCGGCATTGCAACCGGCCGGCTCAAAGCGTACCAGGCGGCCGCCGCGGCTATCGGTGACAAAGTCGACAACCTCGGCCGTCAGCACCACGGGAGCCCCCTCGGGCGCATGGGCGCCACCGGCGCGATACTCAATATGAGCACCGGGCTTCAGGCGCTTGCCCGGCTTGACCAAGCACTCCCAAACATGGCCCAGCGGATCCACGTCCTCGCGGCGCTTGAGCAGCAGGGTCTCGACCACGCCGCCCGATCCCGTTTTACGACCGATCAGACGGGCCGGCATCACGCGCGTCTGATTGATGACGAGCACGTCGCCCGGCTCGATATAGTCGATGATGTCGCGGAAGATGCGGTGCTCAACGGTACCGCCGTGCTCCAGCGGCGTTCCCGCCTGGGAGCCCTTGCGATCCACCACCAGCAGGCGGCAGGAGTCGCGCGGCTCGGCTGGAGCCTGGGCGATCAGTTCCTCAGGAAGGTTGTAGTCAAAATCATCGGTACGCATAGACACGTCGGATACTCCTTATATAGCTAAAGTCCGCTCTACATCCTAGCAGGCTGACGTCCCAAATGAACTACTTTTTGGACGCTTTGCGCTCGTCGCGGATGCGGGCGCGGTCCATGGCCGCCTCGACAGCCGAGAAGCGGCAACCACAGTAGTTCTGCCGATACATGCCCAGCTCGCGCGAACGGCGTGTCGCCTCGGGGTAATACGGACGAAAATCGCGAATCACCGGAGTGAGACCGCGGGCGGCAGCCAGACGCTCCAACACATCATTGCAGGTTTCGAACAACTGATACGGCGAGACGGCGAGCGTCGTACCCACAAACTCAAACCCACGCTCCTGGGCCACGCGGCACGCCTCGGCCAAGCGCAGGGCATAGCACGCACGACAGCGACGGGGCCGATCGGCACCCAGCGGTGCCACGCCGGCCTCCCAGCGCTCACGGTCCTCCCCCGCCTCGATAAGCTCGATGTCGCCATCGGCACACCACCGGCGCAGCTCGTCCAGGCGACGCTGCCATTCATCGTGCGGCTGAATATTGGGGTTGGTCCAGCAAATCGTGGGCTCAAACCCCTCCTCGCGCAGCAGGCGGACCGGCTCAAGCGAGCATGGTGCACAGCACGCATGCAGCAACAACGACTTCATCGACATCTCCTCACCCAAAAAAGCGCACGCCAAAGGACGTATCCTCGCAGGCGACAATGCGGCGGTCGCGCAGGATCGTCCGCACGTAGTACCAGTCGCCCACGCAGCCCGAAAGGTGCAAACCAGCCGCCAGATAGCACAGCAGCGGATAGCCCGAAAACGCAAACCCCAGGGCAAACGCTGTCGTCACAACAACCGTCGGCGCCAGGCAAACTGCCACGTACCGCCGGCGCGAATACACAATCCCCTCGGCGCAGGCATAGATCATCGCCGTCTCGCGATTCGCCCCAAAGGTCACCTTCGCGCCCGCAGGCGCCAGCAGCTTAAAAAACACACCGTGCACCAGCTCGTGCACGGCAAATGACGCCGCAGAAACCGCAGCCAAGCCGACTATCCAGCCCACGACAGCCATCCAGCCGCCCGCGTCAGCCGCATCCAAGTCTGCAGGCCCGCCCAGCAGCATAAACACCGGTACCAAGCACACGGCAACCACGCCGACGACGCCCC
>DAWBYD010000324.1:0-7205 GCA_052278285.1 Collinsella sp.
GACGTCGGCTTTGTCTTCCAGTTCTACAATCTGGTCCCCAACCTGACGGCGCTCGAAAACGTTGAGCTCGCGGCGCAAATCTGCCCCGATTCGCTCGATGCCGAGCAAACGCTTCGTCAGGTTGGCCTGGGCGAGCGCCTGGGCAACTTTCCGGCGCAGCTTTCGGGCGGCGAGCAGCAGCGTGTGTCCATCGCCCGCGCGCTGGCCAAAAACCCCAAGTTGCTCCTGTGCGACGAGCCCACGGGCGCACTCGACTATAAAACCGGCAAGCAGATCTTGCAGCTGCTGCAGGATACCTGCCGCAAGCAGGGCATTACGGTCATCATCATCACGCACAACTCCGCGCTCGCGCCCATGGCCGATCGCCTGATCCGCTTTAAGAGTGGTCGCGTGGAGAGCGAGACGGTCCAGCAAAATCCCGTGCCGATCGAGACAATCGAGTGGTAGTGCCCATGAATCAGGATCGCCAAAACAGCCTACGCCGCGACGCGCAGAACACGGAGCGCGAGCAGGATTTTACGACCTACCGCACTGCCCAAAGCTCAAACGATATGGTGCCGGCGGTGTTTCGCCGTGGCATCTACCGCACAATCCGAGGCAGTCTTAAGCGCTTCTTGTCCATCGTGGTCATCACCGCGCTCGGCGTGAGTGTGATGTGCGGTCTTAAGGCGGGTTGCGAGGATCTGTGCGATTCGGTCGACGCTTACTTTGACCAGCAGAATGTTTATGACATCAACGTGCAGTCGACCTATGGTCTTACGCGCGACGATCTTGCTGCGATCCAAGAGGTCGATGGCGTCGAGACGGCCGAGGGCATCTATACCGAGACTGCCTATACCGCCGTTGGTACCACGCGCGAGCGCGTAGTCGTGCAGAGCCTTTCCAAAGAGAATATCGATCAACCGGTGCTGGTGAGCGGCGATTTGCCCGAGAGCGCCGGCGAGGTCGCGGTGACTTCGAAATTCCTGAAGGCTTCGGGCAAAAAGCTCGGCGATACGGTGAGTTTTGCCGCCAATGATGCGAGCTCGTCGAACCAAAGCGCCAAGGACCAGTTTGCTGCGGGCGATTACACCATTACGGCCGAGGTTCTCGATCCTACTGATGTGAGCTCCGACTCGACAGTCAACGCCTTTCGCGCTGCTTCGACTGCGGACTATAAGTTCTATGTGAGCGAGGATGCCGCGGCATCTTCTTCCTACTCCGCGGTCCACGTGATCGTCGAGGGGGCCAAGAGCCTCAACTCCTATTCGGATGCCTACGCGGCAAAGATTAATGAGGCCAAGGGCAATATCGAGAAGATCCGCGAGGAGCGTGAGAAGGCGCGCGCTCAGGAGCTGACGGTCGACACGCCGGCAAGCTTGGATGCGGCCGAGCGCCAGGCCGCCATGCTCTTTGGGATCGAGCAGGATAACATCAACCGCATGACAGAGGGCAGCGAGGAGCGTGTGCAGGCGCAAGCCGACCTGGACCAGCGCCGCGCCGCCGCCGACCAGCATTTTGCCGATGCCCGCGCCGAGCTTTCCGACCTAGGCGAATGCACCTGGTACATCCAGGACCGCGGCAATATCGCAAGCTACTCGAGCGTGGAAAGCGATAGCTCGTCAATTGAGGCCATCGCCACGGTGTTCCCGTTCATCTTCTTTATCGTCGCCGTGCTCATCAGCCTTACCACCGCCACACGTATGGTCGAGGAGGAGCGCACGCTCATTGGCCTGTACAAGGCGCTCGGCTATTCGCGCGGACGTATCCTGTCCAAATACGTGGACTATGCGCTGTGGGCTTGTCTGATCGGCGGCGTGCTCGGCAACATCATCGGCTTTGTGGGGCTGCCGCTGTTCCTGTTTACGGTGTTCGATGACATGTACTCTCTGCCCCAGATGCTGCTTTCGTACGACATCGTGTCGTCGCTCGTGTCGGTTGCGCTGTTTGCCGTGGGCGTGGTGGGCGCCACGATTATCGCCTGCCGCCACGAGATGGCCGAGACGCCGGCTTCGCTCATGCGCCCCAAGGCGCCGCGTGCCGGCTCGCGTATCTTGCTTGAGCGCATCGGCTTTATCTGGCACCGCATGGGCTTTTTGAACAAGGTGGCAGCGCGTAACCTGTTCCGCTACAAAAAGCGTGCCCTTATGACCATCTTCGGTATCGCCGGCTGCACGGCGCTCGTGATCTGCGGCATGGGCATCCGCGATACGTCGGTGGCGCTTTCGCCCAAACAGTACGGGCATATCACGCGCTATGACCTGCTGGCGGTTGCCAATCCCGATGACTTTACGCAGACGTGCGCGGCGCTCGACGAGCGAAGCGCGGCCAAGGATTCCGACGTGACCGTGACTTCGACGCTGCCGATCATGACCGACAACGTCACTTTTACGTTTGGCGGCAAGAGCGAGACCGTACAGCTCATTGTGATTCCCGACGACCGCACGGGTGACTTGGGTGACTACGTGCGCCTGGAGGATGAGTCCAAAGAACCGCTCGCCTTGCGTGACGGGGACGTGTACTTGAGCAAGAGCTCGCAACTGGTGCTGGGGATTCAGCCGGGCGACACAGCACACGTCCAGGATTCGTCGCTCAACGTCGCCAAGGTCAAGGTTAGCGACATTTCGCTCAACTATCTGGGCAACACGCTCTATATGACGCAGAGCACCTATGAGCGCGCGTTCGACCGAAGCGCGCGTCTTAACGGCATCTTTGCGCTGCTTAAGGGCTCATCTTCTGACCAGATTGCGTTTAGCAAGAAGCTTAAGAACGACGGTTGGCTCACCATCTCGAGCACGGCCGAGCATTGGGAAAATTATGAGGCGAACTTCACTATCATCAATTCCGTCGTGGTACTTGTGACCTTTATGGCGGCGTGCCTGTCGTTTGTGGTGGTGTTTACGCTGTCCAACACCAACATCTCCGAGCGCGAGCGCGAGCTGGCGACCATCAAGGTGCTGGGCTTCCGCCGTGGCGAGGTGCACCACTACGTCAACAAGGAGACGTTGATCCTCACGGCGATTGGCGCCGCGCTGGGCGTGCCGCTGGGTAGCCTGCTGGCCGAGAGCTTTACGTACATTCTGCAGATGCCGTCGCTCTACTTTGACGTTGAGGTCGAGCCGCTGAGTTATGTGCTCGCCGTAGTGCTTTCCTTTGTCTTTACGTTTATCGTCAACCTCGTCACCAACCGAACGCTCAACAAGATCGACATGGTCGGCGCCCTCAAGAGCGCCGAGTAACCTGTTCTCGGATTCGAGTTGTAGCGAGCTGCGACGTGCCACAGTCGCTTTATTGCATAAATCGCCCCGCCGAATGCATATTTCGGCGGGGCGATTGCTATTTGTCCACAGGTACCCCCGGGGGCGGCGTACAAATTCCGGAGTATTCAGCATCCCGGAGCCCGCGGGCGCGCAAAACTGCGCTGAAAGCCCTGATTAAGAGCCCCCAGCGCCTCAAGAGCCGCTCATTTTCCACAGGATGCGGCCCATAGTGCCTGCCTTTCGTCCAAAATCCAGTATGCAGGCATCCTCAGCTGCTGAAAACTCCCAAAAATGCACGTCGCATCCTACCCCACGCACCCGCAGCAAGAAGGCGAATAGCCTCGGCCTCCCCAGTTGCCGCAGGAGGCCCAGGGCTTACCTCCCAAATCTTTCCGCAGGACGGAAGGACCCCGCCGCGCGAAGCGCACAGCGGGGTCCTGACATGTCCGAGGACGATTTGGGAGGTAAGCCCTGGGGCCTCCGATGAGAGCAGTTTCGGCCGAGGTTATTCGTCGCCGAAGCTGATGCCCAACGCCTTGGCCTCGCGCACCAGATCGCTCTGGGGGTCGACAAACTTGAGCTTGCCGGCGACCTCCTCGAGCGGCATGTGGCACATCTTGCCGTCACGCAGGGCAATCATGTAGCCAAACTCGCCGCGCAGGCAGCCGAGCGCCGCCTCGACGCCGCACTGGGTCGCAAAGATGCGGTCCTGAGCGTCGGGCTGGCCGCCGCGCTGCGTGTGACCGGGGATGGCGACGCGGGTCTCGCGACCGGTCTTGGCCTCAATCTCCTTGGCGATGTCGTAGACGCTCGACGGGCTTGTGCGCTCGGCGAGCTTTTTCTTGTACTCCTTCTTGGACAGCGCCGCGTCCTCCTTGGAGATGGCACCCTCGGCGACGGCCACGATGGTAAAGCGACTGCCGGTCTCCATGCGATGCTCGATGGTCTTGATGACGTTATCCATGTCGTAGGGGATCTCGGGGATCAGGATGACGTCCGCGCCGCCCGCGACGCCGGCATACAACGGAATCCAGCCGACCTTGTGGCCCATGATCTCGATGACAAACACGCGGCCGTGACTCGAGGCGGTGGTGTGGATGTCGTCGATGCACTTGGTGGCGACGTCGATGGCGCTCGTAAAGCCAAACGTCAACTCGGTGCCCCAGGTGTCGTTATCGATGGTCTTAGGCAGGGCGATAACGTTGAGGCCCTCTTCGCGCAGGCGGTTGGCGGTCTTGGTGGAACCGTTGCCGCCCAACATAAACAGGCAGTCGAGCTGCAGCTTATGATAGGTGTGGACCATTGCGGGTACCTTCTCGATGCCATCGGCCTCGGGAATATCCAGACGCTTGAACGGCGTGCGGCTCGTGCCCAGGATGGTGCCGCCGCGGGTGAGGATGCCGCTAAAATCGGCGGGCGACATGACGCGGAACCTGCTGTAGATAAGGCCCTGGTAGCCGTCCTCAAAACCATAGATCTCGATAGGTTCTTCGCTATTGGTCATAAGCGTTTTGACGATGCCGCGCATGGTGGCGTTGAGCGCCTGACAGTCGCCGCCACTGGTAAGAAGACCGATCCTGAGCATGATGAATCCTTCCGGGCAAGTTATAACATGCGCATAAGTTTACCCCCGCACACTGTTGATACGGGGGTAAAACGTGTTAGCTCAAGCGTATAGAAATGTAAGCAACGTCAGGCGAGCGTAAGGTCGACGGGCCTGGGTCCTTACAGTGCGAAGGCGTCGACGTCGCCCCAGTGGCGGCGCAGCGTAATGGCGGCGGCGGGTTCGGTATTGTCAAAGACGACCGACCATTGCGTATTGCTGGTGATGTCTTCCGGATTGGGCTCTTGCGCTGCGGCACGCAGGGCTTCCCAGACAATCGTTTCGTCCTGGGCACCGACATGGGTATCAAGGACATCGGCGATTGCAACGGCGCGCTCTTTACCATGGCCCAGCTCGCCATTCTTTTGGTTGGGCAGCACTTCGTCGCCATAGCAGGCGTAGAAGTTCGTAACCTGGCGTACAGGAGTCGCTTTGAAAGCGCGGTCCGGATCGCGCGGGTCCCACTCTACTACGCGCGCGTCACCGGCGGCGTCGTTGATAAAGAAGTGGTAATCGCGTCCTGCCATGGCGTGCATGTCGTAGGCGGAAAGCAGGTCGACTGCCTCTTGCGTGGTAGCCGCGCGGTCGAGCACCAGACGGATGGCGAGCGAAGTGTTGATGACGGGCCGTTGCGTGTCCTGGTCACAGGGCTGGGAATCCAGGGTGAGTACGGCAATGGACACGCCGCATTCGTTAACACCGTCGAGCTGGGCAAACGGGCCCATCAACGCCGCAGCGCGTCCGGTGACGGAGTCAAGCGGAGTGTTGGCGCCCAGGTTATTGAGGGCGGCAAAGCCGATGGAGGCATAGCCGCCGCGTGGGTGATTGCGCACCAGCAGCGCCGAGGTGTCGTCTTTAAAGTCGTAATTGCGACCGGTGCGCACGCGGCCTTCGGCAGCTACGGCGACAAAAGCGCTGCAGGCAAACTGGGGCGCCTGGACATGTACCGGCACACCGGGCAGCACCTGCGCCACCACGGCATCGATGTAGGCCTGGTCGTCGCGCACGCCAGCGGCGATGATGCGATCAAGATCGTAGTCGTAGGCGATGTCGATTGCGTACAGGTCATAGCCATCCGCGTAGCCGGTCAAGCGTCTGAGCGACGCGGCGGACTTGATTTGCTTGCGGTAAACGATGCCGGCGGCAGCGGCAAAGCCGACGGCGACTCCCGCGCCACCGCAGACGATGGCAATGTTACGTGGCTTCATGACGGTTCCTCTCGTCCTGTTAGCGCAATTGTCGCAAAAGGGGCGCGGGCATGATGGCTCAACTTGGTGAGCGGTGCGGAATTAAGCACGGAATGAAGAGTGCGGCGCTGGCGTGGCGGGGTATGCTGGAGGGGACCATCAACCCAGCGAAAGGGGAGAGCATGACGGATCAGGAAACGCCCGAGCGCGCGCACGTGACGGCCGACGATATCGAGGCCGCCAACGACCTTATCGACTTTATCGAGGCATGCCCCAGCATGTTTCATACGGCGGCGACCATTATGGCCGAGCTCGACGAGGCGGGCTTTACCTACCTGCCCGAGAACGCGGCGTGGGACATCGAGCCGGGCGGGCGTTATTACACGCAGCGCAACACCTCGAGCGTTGTTGCCTTTAAGGTGGGCGAGGACCTGGCTGCGACGTGGGGCGAGGACGGCGTTGCCGGCGACTACCATTTTCAGCTGACGGCGTCGCACAGCGACTCGCCTACGTTTAAGGTTAAGGCCGTGCCCGAGCTCGACGGCGCGGGCGAGACGCTGCGCCTGAACACCGAGGCCTACGGCGGCATGATCGACTACACCTGGTTCGACCGTCCGCTGGCACTCGCGGGCCGCGTGCTGGTACGCGAGGGCGACCGTATCGAGAGTCGTTTGCTCGCTACCGAGCGCGAAGTCGCCATCATCCCGAGCCTTGCCATCCACATGAACCGTGGCGTTAACGAGAGCTTTGCTCCCAACCGAGCCGTTGACCTGTGCCCGCTCATCAGCGCTGGCGACCTTAAGCAGGGCGACTTTGACGCCCTGATCGCCGACGAGCTGGATGTTGAGCCCGAGCAAATTCTGGGCCGCGATCTGTTCCTGGTCAACCGCCAGGATGCGCGCATTTGGGGCTGGGCCGACGAGTTTATCTCGCCGCCCAAGCTCGACGATCTGGCCTGCGCCTACACCTCGCTGCAGGCATTTTTGGGTGCTGAGAACGCGCACGATGTTTCGGTCTTTTGCTGCTTTGATAACGAGGAGGTTGGCTCCGAGACCAAGCAAGGCGCCATGTCGACGTTCTTGGCCGACGCGCTGCGCCGCATTAACGGCTCGCTGGGCTTTGAAGACGAGTCGTACCCTCGCGCCCTTGCCGCCTCGCTGCTTGTGAGCTGCGACA
>DAWBYD010000325.1:0-1943 GCA_052278285.1 Collinsella sp.
GTGTTCAACTTTGCCCAGACTCCTGCGCTGACGATCGTCAAAAAGCCCACCGACGCCCGCGCCATGGGACAGCCGTTCCGCTTTAAGGTGACGAAGACGGCGGAGGGAGCCTCTCCCGAGACACGCGTGGCCGAGGTGAAGGTCGATAAGCGGCAGCAGGAAAACGGTGAGACCTGGTATGTCGGCAGCGTGCAGTTCGCCGCGCCGACGGGCATCTATACCGTCGAGGAAGACACGAATTGGGCATGGCGCTACGAGGGCGAGCTGAGCACGCCGGGCAAGGCGCCCGGTAAATCTGCCGAGCTGACGATTTCGTCTGCTTCGAGCGCGGGCGATGCGGTGGTGACGTGCGTCAACACGCGCGCGAAGGACAAATGGGTCGATGGCGGCTCTCGTGCCAAGAATGTTTGGGAAAACGGCACGCTGTGGGGGGAGGACAAGGATGACTAAGCGCAAGCGGATCGTTGCCCTCCTTGTCGGCGTCCTCCTTTTGGCCGGCGTCGTCGGCACCTTTGCGTGGCTTTCGGTTACGGGCGTGCTGGTCAACGAGTTTGGCTTTGGCTCGGTGGCGCCTTCGGTGGACGAGGCGCGCAAGGACAACGTGAAAAGGGATGTCTCGGTAAAAAACACGGGCTCGGCTCCGGCATACCTGCGTGTCGCGGTGGATATCTACTGGCAGGATAAGGATGGCGCGCGCCTGTGGGATGAGCCGGTTGCCGGCACCGACTACACCATTGAGTGGGGCGATAAAGGCGATGCCTCCGCCACTAACAGACCTTCGTCTTGGGTTCTTGCGAGCGACGGGTTCTACTACTGGACGTCTTCTGTTAAGCCGCTCGACAAGACGGGCGTGCTCATCAAGAGCGTGTCCGAGAAGAAGGCAGATGGTAAAAACCTAGTCGTCGACATTTCGACCCAGGCGATTCAGTCCACGCCCGACGATGCGGTCACCGAGGCATGGAACTGTACGGTCAAAGATGGCGTGCTGGTGCCGCCGCACGGAGGTGCGTAAGTATGGCGTTCCCGAATCGCTAAGGCGTTGCGCGCGCCTTGCGTTGCATGGTCGCGGCCATTCTCTGCGGGGTCGCGCTCGCCGTTCCCGCCCGCGCGTTTGCCGATGCTCCCGCGATTGCCTATGACGGAAATGCGCGCCAGCTGACGGTAACGGGGGCGACGGGCTCCTCGGGGGAGCCCGATCTGTTTCCCGCCTTTAAAGATCTAATGCCCGGCGATGCGCGCGAACAGCAGATCGAGGTTCGTGCCACGGGCGTAAAATCCCAGGTACGCGTGTTTGTGCGGGCCGTTGTCAATCACGAGACGGCACACCTGCTGTCGCCCATTACCTTAACGGCGTCGGCTGGCGATGCGTCTGACGGTTGGCTCCAGACGGGAACGCCGGGCAGCGTGTTCGCCTATCCCACGCAGGTCGCCACGTTCACGAGCGATGGCAGCACGGTGCTCAATCTGCAGCTGAGTGTCCCGACGTCGGTGGGTAACGAGCTTGCCGACGCGAGCAAGACCGTCCGCTGGGAGATCACCGCCGAGGACGATGGCGAAACAATTCCTGCGCAGCCTGCTGGCTCCAAAAAGCCCAGCCTGTTTGGCCTGGCTGCGACGGGCGACAACTCGCTCGCTCTGCTTTTGACGCTGCTAACGCTAGCGATTATCGCTTTCATGGCTGCGCTGATCTTGTCCCGAAGGAATAAACGCTAGGTCCATCTTCAAAATGTTTCGCCCGCCCGGCGGCGGAATATTAGGTTTCCTGCTCTACAGTCCTGCTCGCACGGAGAGCACATTGGATCCATCTTCTAAACGCAACGCCCCCGGGCGTCGGGGCACGAAGTTCCCTGCTCTACAGTCCTGCGCAAGACGATGGCCACATTAAGTGGCCTTCGTTGCGGGCGGATCTCGCGAGTAACTTCGGGCCCCGCCGTCCGGGAGGA
>DAWBYD010000326.1:0-2310 GCA_052278285.1 Collinsella sp.
AGGGCGTCGATATCGGCGCGCAGCAGGATGCGGCGGCGCGGCGCGCCGTCCTCGCGGTAGGCGTCGGGCGCGGTGCCGCGGAGGGTCGCCACCAGGCCCGTCTTAAGGGGGCGCTCATAGGGGATATTCATGGCGTCGAGCTGGTTGGCGATGTCGGAGGTTGTGCGCTCCTCGGCGAGGCTCAGCTCCGGGTGCTTATGGAAGTGCCGACGCTGCTTGATGATATAGGGCTCAAACTCGGCGGCGATATTTCGGATGGCCGCGGTGACGTCGTCTGCCGCGCGAGCCTCGGTCGCCGCCATAATCTGCTGTGCCTTGGTCTTCGTCATGATCGATTTGCTCCTTGCTGGGTTGATCGCAAAATCGTACAGGCTCTCTCCAGTATGCCACCTGCCGCTAGGGCTGGCAAAGCTGCCGTTTGCCGCTTGGCATTTTGTAACCGAGACGGGGGAGTACACTCGGGGGTGTTGAATTTCCTGCCAGAGATGGGGATGCCCATGCAACATATCGATCGGATTATCCGCTCCAAGAACGTCTTTACCGCGCAAGACGGCATCGATACTGCTCGTGAGCTGGCGATTGCCATCGCAGGTGACCGTATCGTCGCAGTCGGCAAGCCCGATGACGTGATCGCCGCCGCTCCCGCCGCCACGCCGGTTCTCGACTACGGCGAGCAGTTTGTCTGCCCCGGTTTCCATGACGCTCATCTGCACTTCTTCCATACCTCGGTCGGTTCTTCGCCGTACATGCTCATGGATATGGGCACGTCCGAGGCGGCGCTGGTACAGCACGCGCTCGAGTTTTCCCAGGACCTGCCCGACGACGCTTGGGTTGTGACGCAGGGCTGGCGCGACTACCGTTGGGATCCGCCTAAGCATCCTACCAAGGCGTCGCTCGATGCGGCATTCCCCGATCGTCCCTGCGTTATGTACTCGGGCGACGGCCACACGCTGTGGCTCAACAGCCGCGCACTCGAGGCGCTCGGCGTCACGCGCGACAGCGAGCCGCCGGCGGGCGGCAGCTACGACAAGGACGCAAACGGCGAGCTCACGGGCATTGCTCACGAAGCGGCCGCCATGCAGCTGTTGCCGCGCTGTCTTGAGTGGCTAGGCGAAGATCGCATCGCAAGCGCTTACGCCGATCAAATGAGGCGCATGGCCGAGCAGGGTATCACCTCGATCTGCGATATGTCGCTCATGCCCATGCCGGGCTGTGATTTTATCCGCGACGATGTCTACGACAAGCTGCAGACGACCGGCAAGCTGGGCATTCGTGCCCATCTGTTCCCCACGCTGTTGGATGACCAGTCGCGTCTAGAAGAGCTCCAGGTACGTTACGCGAACAACGCGCTGCTTTCGGCGCCGGGTTTTAAGCAGTTCTTCGACGGCGTGTCGAGCGAACACACGGCATATCTCACCGAGCCCTATACCAATCCGCGCTTCCCGGGCGACCAGGGTCGTCTGACAGTCCCGGCTGAGCGCATGCGAAAATTGGTTCTGGCGGCTGCGGAGCGCGGTCACACCGTGCGCATCCACGTTATTGGTGACGGTGCGATTCATGCCGCGCTGGATATCTTCGAGGAAGCAGCCGACCTGTACGGCCTGCCCCAGCACGGCCATAACACGCTCGAGCATCTGGAGAACCTTCTGCCCGAGGACATCGACCGCCTGCGCAAGCTCAACGTGGTTGCTTCGAGCCAGCCCTGCCACATTACACTCGACCCGGGTGGACCGGAGCGCGATCTGGGCCTGGAGCGCAGCCGCATCATGTGGCCGTTCGCAACCTATAAGCAGCGCGGCATTCGCCAAGCCTTCGGTACCGACAGCCCTATCACGCCCGTTACCAGCATGAACGTGCTCTACACGGCTATCACGCGCCAGGACCCCAAAAGCCACTGGCCCGAGGGCGGCTGGTTGCCGAGCGAGCGCATCGATGCAGCAACGGCTCTGCGCAACTACACCCTGGGCAGCGCCTATGCAGCGGGCGACGAGCAAAACCTCGGCAGCTTGGAGCCTGGCAAGTACGCCGACCTGGTAGTCCTGGACCAAAACCCGCTCACCATCGACCCCCAAGAGCTCCAGGCCACCAAGGTTCAGGCCACCTACCTGGCAGGTAACTTGATCTACGAGCGCTAGCCTCATACCTCACTCATAGGGGGCACGTTTCAGCAACGTGCCCCTTTCTTATTCGCACCATCTGCATCGCCATTTTGCTGCACTGACTTTCCTGAATGCCGGGGCCGAATTAGTCAACCTGGCTCCCGGGGCGGACCGGAGGGCATGAAGTTTGTCGCGAGTTCCGCACGCAAAG
>DAWBYD010000327.1:0-8309 GCA_052278285.1 Collinsella sp.
CCCAGGTTATACACGCTGCACGGAGCGCGCATGTGCCCCAATGACCCCGCGGACATGACCTCGGCAACCCCCTCGCGCGTGCCCGTGCCACCGGGAAAGGCGATGAACGCATCGCCGAGCTCAATCATCTTGGCCTTGCGCTCCGCCATATCACTCGTCACGATGAGGTCGTCGATACCGTCATGTTGAAACTCGGCCTCGATAAAAAAGCTCGGCTCCACACCCGTCACGTGTCCGCCAGCATCGAGCACGCTATCGGCGAGCGCACCCATCAGACCCGATTTGGACCCGCCGTATACCAACGCGTGTCCGTTGGCGCCAATCCAGTTGCCCAGCTCCTGTACCGCAGGCAGAAACGCCGGGTCATTACCGACGCTGGCACCCAGATACACGGTGATATCCATTTCAGTCCCCCTCATCGTGACGCGCGGCGCCCGTTCTAGCGTTGGCGTCGGCGATACTCGCGCACGCGACGCGAAAGATCGGCAAGCTCGTCGCGATCGAGCTCTTCCAGATGCTCCAGATCATCCATAAAGCGCGCCATGGTGTCCTTTTGACGCATCTTGATAAGCGTATTGCAGTAGTTCACCGCCACGCCCGTGAGCATAGCGATGTAGAAGATGCTGATGACGCTCAAGACGACGGTAATGGCGCGGGCAACCGGCGTTTCGGCCGGAATGTCGCCAAAGCCGATCGTCGAGACCGTCTCAAAGCTAAACCACAGGCCATCGCCAAACGTGAGGGTCGTGGGCTCGGACAGCCAGACGGCCGTCGAGCACAGCAGATAGAAGACGAGGAACAGTTCCGTAATGCGCACAAAGCCCGCCTGGCGCAACACGTCGGCAAGCATCCTGAGCTTTTTCATCGCGACCCCTTCCACGGACAACCAATCACGTTCGCTCGGTATTGTCCCACAACCGTCAGTTAGGGACGTTCCTTTTGTGCCGGCAGAAAGGGACTGTCCCCAACTGCCGGGCGGAACCGTTTAGCGGTGCCGCTGCCGGCTGGGCAGGCTGAGCTGGTATCCTTATGCGGTAATGTCTCGATTCGTTAGGATTGCATGTGAGAGCTGCCACTGTCCTTCGTTCAGTTATATGTCGCACCCTGGCCGCCGCGCTTACCGCGCTCGCCGTACTGAGCGCCGTCGCGCCCGCCCCTGTCTTTGCCGCCGACTCCGATCAGCAGGTCAAAACGGTCCGCGTCGGCTGGCTCGTCAACAACGAGGGCTTCCAGGACGGCACCCCCGGCGAGCGTCTCTCGGGATGGGGTTACGAGTACCTCCAGACTCTGTCGTACTACACGCCCGGCTGGCGGTACGAATACGTCTCCGGCACCTTCACCGAGCTTATGGACATGCTCGAGGCGGGCGAGATCGACCTCATGCCCAACATCTCCTACTCCGAGGAACGCGCCCAAAAGCTGCTCTTTTCCTCGAACCCCGAGGGCACCGAGCGCTACTTCATCTACGCCAAGCCCGATCGCGACGATCTGGCCAAGGGTGACCCCCGAGCGCTCCAAGGCCTTACCATCGGCTGCAACCCCGACGTTATGCAAACCTTCGTTGGCCAGCAGTGGCTCGCCAACGAAGGCATTACCTGCA
Source organism: Collinsella sp. (assembly GCA_052278285.1). Classification (GTDB taxonomy): domain Bacteria; phylum Actinomycetota; class Coriobacteriia; order Coriobacteriales; family Coriobacteriaceae; genus Collinsella. The sequence goes on from DAWBYD010000327.1 coordinate 1,601, forward strand.
CCTATAAAGAAATCGACACTGGCGGTGCCCTCTTTGACGCGCTCGCAAACAACGAGGTCGATGCCATCATCATGAACGACACGACCTCGTCGCCCAGCGCCTCCCCCATGTTCTACATTGGTTCGAGCGACTACTTTTTTGCCGTCCCCAAAAGCCGCCCCGACCTGATGGACGACATCAATGCCGCCATGTCGGCAATCGCCCGCGTCAACCCACGCTATATCGACGAAGTCAAATCTAGCTACTCGGCCCAAAACAGCGGTTCATCATCGCTCAACGGCCCCGAACGTTCCTGGCTCAAAACAAATGACAACACCATCACGCTCGGCTACATTACGGGCAGACTCCCCTACTGCAACGAAGACGAAAACGGCGAAATGGAAGGCTCGCTCGCATCGCTTGCGACGACGTTGCACGATAAATTTGGCATTACGGTCAAAACCGTCGCCTTTGATAGCTACAAGATGATGTCAAAGGCCCTGTCAAAGGAAAGCATAGACGTTGTGCTGCCGGTATACCGAGATTACTGGTTTGCCGAGCAAACAGGCGTTGTACAGTCGATATCGTTGGGGACCATATCCCTCACCGCCATCCACACCGGCAGCAACCTGAACAAAGACCTTCAGAACATCGCCTGTACCAAATCATCGTTTGTCAACAAAAATGCACTTGAAAGTCTGTTCCCCACAGCGACCGTAACCGAATACCAATCCGACGATGAAGCGTTCGATGCCCTCAGGAAGGGAACGGCGCACTGCATCGTCGCTCCCAGTTCACGCGTAAAAACCATCGGTGACCGTTACGATCTCGAGGACTGCGAGACGACCGAGCTCCCTGACACCTGTGAGCTCTCGTGCTGGATTTCGCGCGGAAAACCCGAGCTGTTGGGAATCATCAACAAGGGCATCATCAATGCCGGAGAATCGCTCTCCGCAAGCAATTTCTCCTCCACGTCGTACACGGCCCAGGAATCCAACACGCTTCAATTCCTTTATCGCAACCGCACCGCCATTGCAGCTACCCTCATCGGTATGTTGTCGGTCGGCATCGTCCTGCTCATCTGGGCGCTCGTGCGCGCTCGAACCGAGCGCAAAAAAGCCGATGCTGCCAACGCCGCTAAGACGGCATTCCTCACGCGCATGAGCCACGACATTCGCACGCCGCTCAACGGCATCCTAGGCCTTATCGAGATCGAGGAATTGAAGGAAGGCGATATGCAAGTCGCCCGCGAGAGCCGTGCCAAGGCGCGCGTTGCCGCCAATCACCTGCTCTCGCTGATCAACGACATCCTCGAGATGGGCAAAATCGAAGACCGCAAGCTAACACTGGAACATGCGCCTTTTAACCTCAAAGAGCTCTGTGACGATACGCTGGTGCTGTGCAAGCTCCGCGCGTCCAGTAACGGCATCACAATGCAGGACAATAGTCTGCCGTACGCCACGGGGCCATACATGATCGGCAGTCCCACCCATATCCGACAGATCATGATCAACCTGTTAGACAACAGCATTAAGTACAACAAGCACGGCGGCTCCGTCACCTTTAGTTCAAAGACCAAGCCACTCGATAACGGACGCGCGCTCTTTTGCTTTAGCGTTTCGGATACCGGCATTGGCATGGCTCCCGAGTTTTTAAAGCATATCTATGAGCCGTTTGCCCAAGAAGGTGACGATGCGCGCAGCAAGTTCCAAGGAGCCGGCATGGGCATGCCAATCGTCAAGTCGCTTATTGAACTGATGGGCGGCACCATCGAAGTCACCAGCGAACTCCATGTGGGCACCACGTTCTACGTGGAAATTCCGCTCGATATCGACAAGAACCCCCGGGCGCGGGCGAATACGGTCGAGAGGGCGCTCGACTGCTCGCTCGCCGACATGAACGTGCTGCTCGCCGAAGACAACGAATTGAATGCCGAGATTGCACAGACGCTGCTAGAATCCGAGGGCGGCGTGGTCACCCGCGCCGGCAACGGCAACGAAGTCGTCGATCTGTACCTGTCTCATCCCGCCGGCAGCTTCGATGCTATCCTGATGGACATTATGATGCCGGACATGGACGGCTACGAGGCAACCCGCGCGATTCGCCTGAGCGAGAAGGTCGATGCAGCCGATATCCCCATCATCGCGCTCACCGCCAATGCCTTTGCCGAGGACGCCAAGGCGGCACACGACGCCGGCATGAACGCCCATCTGTCCAAACCGCTCGACTTTAACAAGCTCAAAAACATACTCGCCCGCATCAAGAAAAACGGATCCGTTTCGCTATAGTTTTTGCAGCAACCACGCACGACCAGAAAGGAAGCCAACGATGTTTAGGCCCTTACGTCGAAAGAAACGCGCCATCACCGACGAGGAAGCGCGTAAACTGCTCGCCACCTGCAAGCGCGGCGTCTTTGCCGTCAACGGTGACGATGGCTACCCGTACGCCATTCCCGTCAACTACTTCTTTGACGCCGAGCACGACAAGATTTATTTCCATGGCGCCAAAGCCGGCCACAAGGTCGACGCACTCAAGCGCGATGACAAGGTCTGCTTTACCGTTTACGGCAACGAGTGGTACCAGGACGGCGACTGGGCTCCCTACGTTATGAGCACCGTCGTCTTTGGCCGTTGTCGCCTGGCGAATGACACCCCTGCGTTTATCGAGGACAAAGTCCGCCAGCTCGCCCTTAAGTACTACCCTTCCGCCGAGGAAGTCGAAGAGGAAATCGCCAAGGACATTAAGGGCGTCCAGCTCTACGAGATTACGATTGAGCATCTCTGCGGCAAGCAGATTCAGGAAAAGTAAGCCCCTCAGCAGGCCTCATCAATAACAATATGGCCTGGTTCCAACCCACCCTGGAACCAGGCCATATGCTTATAGAGCGTCGGCGGCTATGTGCGCAAGCGCCTCAATGAGCTCCTGCGAGCTCACGGGTTTACTCAGGTGCGCGTTCATGCCCGCCTCACGCGAAAGCCTGCGGTCGTCGGCAAAGGCGTTGGCGCTCACGGCGATAATCGGCGTGGTCGCGGCATCTTCGCGATCGAGTACTCGAATCCGACGCGTGGCCTCAAGGCCATCGATGCCCGGCATCATGATGTCCATCAACACCACGTCGTACTCGTGCGGCGCGCTCGCGGCAAACGCCTCAACGGCAGACTCGCCATCCTTAGCATGCGTCACGACGGCACCGGCACGGCTGAGTGTAAACTGCGCGATCTCGGCATTCAGATCGTTATCCTCTACGAGCAAAACACGCAAGCCCTGGAGCGCATCGCCATCGCCCGCATCCGCGCGCACTGCCTGAGGAATCTCAGAGCGATTGCATTTCTCGAACGGCAGGCGGATGGTAAACGTCGTCCCCTGCCCCAAGACGCTCGTAAAACTCATGGTTCCGCCCATAAGCTCGACCAACTGTTTTGCGATAGGCGCGCCCAGGCCAGTTCCCGATGAGGCACCTTCCATCTGTTGCTCCTCGCGGCAAAACGGCTCGTAGAGGTGCTGTTGGAACTCCTCGCTCATGCCAATACCGTTGTCGGCGATCGTGTATTCATAGACGGGGACGCCATCCGCTGGCTCCACCTCGCGGCACACCAGGCGAACATAGCCGCCCTGGCGGTTGTACTTGACGGCATTGCCGGCAATATTGAGCAACAAGCGCTTGAGGTGCGTCACGCTCACCCGCGCATAGGGATGATCAAGCGTCTGCTGGTCGCAGATAATTGTCACCAGACGCTCCTCGGCCTGGCGCTCCAAAATATCGCGCACTTCACAGTTGAGGGCCACCAAATTTATGGGTACAAGGTTCAGATCGATTTGCCCGCTCTCCAGGCGACTCATATCTAGGGCCTCGTTGGCAAGGTCGAGCAGCAGTCCCGATGCCGTCCAGATCTTTGAGCGGCACTCGGTCTGCTTTTGCAGATCGTCCGCATTGGCATCGCCGCCCTCGACCATGCCGCGAATGCCGTTGATGGGCGTGCGCAGATCGTGGCTCATGCGACGCAAAAACTCCGTCTTTGCCGAGTTGGCAGACGAAGCCTCACGCGCTGCCTTAGCCAGTCTGTCACCATAGTCGCGCTCCTGCTGCAGCAAGTCCGTCAAACGTCGACGATCAGCGCGGCGGCGCACCGTCACAACAACGGCTATAACACCGCTGTAGAGCACCAGCACGCCGGCAGCAACAGCCGCGACGACCTCAAAGTAGCGCCGTGCCGAGGCATAGGTGTACACGTAGAACCCGCGCGCTTTTCCAAATGTGCCCAAATACCACTCGCCGTCGGCGTTAACCAGTCGGACTTTGCCGGGCAGGCATCGATCCTTAATACCGTCGACAATAAAGACATCCGTTGCAGGCAGATTGAATACGCCCAATATGGTGGGTTCAACGGCATTGGTCGCAACGACCTTGCCATCGCTTTCGATCACGATATTGCCACTGTCGATGGTCTCATAACCACCGAGCAGGCTCTGCAGTTTGAGCGTATTGCTTGCAACTGCCTTCGCGCTCTGATGCCTGACCGCGATAACGATGCCCTCGCCATCTTGCCGGGTTACGCAGCCAATGTCTGCGACCGAATCATCCGCAAGCGTGATACGGGCGGTATAGGACTTAAGCGGATGGGCTGCCACCTCCAGCACGGGTGCTTCCTTGAGATACGTAGCGAGCGACTTGTAGCCCACGCCATCCGTCGAGGACTCGGACACCAAATTGCCCGATGCGTCCGTCACGATCAGTGCGCTCACGTTGAACTGGTCGGCATATTGCTCCAGCATGGCGTTATCCACCGAACCGTCGCGCTCCATATCGCGCGCTGTCTCTCCGGCGATCTCCATAACGCGAATCAGGTTTTTGGTCGTATAGGCGCTATTGAATGCATCGTAGGAAAGGCTCTGCGTCGCCACGTAATCGACAACGTCGGCAAAGCGCTGCTCGGCCTGAGCTGTCGTGTAGCCGTAGCTCATCATGCCGGCAACAACCGAAAGCGCTATCCCCAGCAGGGCGACAAGGAGCCATGCCCCTGCCGAACGATTGCCCCGCTCCTGAGCGGCGTGGTCGGGTGCATCGATCATGACAGGCCCTCCATATTCAAAAATGGCGAAGGGTCATCAAAGTACTTTGACACCAGACGTTCCATGGTGCCATCGGCAAGCATTTCTTGGTAGGCACGGGTGAGTTTAACGTCGATGCCGCGCGTATCATTGATATCGAAAGCGGTGCCCAAACCAACCTCTAGCAGCGGCTCATCCAAAATGCGATACGTCACACCATAGTCTTTTTCGTAGGTGAGCAGCGAGGACTCATGCGCGGCGATGGCGTCGACCAGACCTTCGACGAGCGCCGGGTTCAGGTATGAGCGGTCCGAAAAGCAGTAGAGCTCTTTGATCTGCGGAACGTTTTCATTTGTACGATTGAGCAAAATGTCCTCGGGCTTGGTGGTGGACTGGACCGCCACGACCTTATCCTCAAGATCGGCAAGCGTGTAGATATCGCTCTGGGGATCGACCGCGACTACCTGGCGGCTCGCAAGGTACGGGCCGGCCCAACGATACTCGTTTTCGCGACCCGTCATGCTAAAGCTGCCCATGACGCAATCGAGCTCGCCGCTCGCCAGTAGCTCTTTCTTCTTTTCCCAATCGATCAGCTGGTATTTTGGCTTGTAGCCGATGCGAGCCAAAGCCTCGGTTAATATCTCGACATCCAGGCCAACGATATCGCCGTACTCGTCGGTATACACAAACGGTGGATAGAGGTCGCTGCCAACATTGAGCGTCTTGAGGTCGTCGTCTTTGACTTGCGAGGCGTCCAAACCTTCTAATGCAGACGTCGAGGCTCTGTCATTCGACCCGGAACAGCCAGCTATCGCTACGACAAAGGCACACGCTACCGCAAGCGCGACAAACAACGAAATGGCAACCGAGCGACGGGGTCTTTTCATCAAGCTCCAGACGATCCTGTTTACAGACTGAAATGGTTAAAGATAATAGCAAACGAAACCACGCGAGTGCCCAATGGTTACAGACGTTCTACCATGCGGGGCCTTCCAGCCGGCTTGGCAGAAGGTCCCGCATGCAGCGCACGCCTACCGTGCATTAAAAACGTAGCGGTCCAGGCGGTCGCACGCTTCCCTCACGCGCGAAAGCGGCAGCGCCAGATTCACGCGAATGTGGCAGGGCCCGTGGAACGGACGGCCATCCTGGTAGCCAACGCCCACGCGCGCCCCCGCGTCGAGCAACCACTGAATATCGCGGCCATGCTCGCGGCACCACTCGGTGCAGTCCAGAAACACCATGTACGTGCCCTGCGGACGCGAATAGGACACGCCCTCAAAATGCTCGTCCACGTAATTGCAGAAGTACTCGATATTGCCGGCAAGCACCTGATTGAGCTCGTCCACCCACTCATAGCCCTGCGGCTGGTAGGCACCGATAAGCGCATGCATGGAGAGGACATTCATCTCGTTGTAGTGGGTCTTGTTGGACACGGCGCACACGCGGTCGCGCAGCGTCTCGTTATAGATGATGTGGTAGCTGCCGACCAGGCCCGCCAGGTTGAACGTCTTGCTGGGCGCGTAGAGGGCAACCGTGCGCATGCGGGCATCCTCGCTCACCGACTGCGTCGGGATATGCTTGTGCCCCGGCAGGATGATATCGGACCAAATCTCGTCCGATATCCCCACGCAATCGTGCGGGCGATAGCTGTCCATGGCGCGCTCACTCTCGTCGCGTTTCC
>DAWBYD010000328.1:0-4011 GCA_052278285.1 Collinsella sp.
CCTTTAACGCCCTCGTGCCAGCCCTCGCCACCCACGACGATTGCGCGACCGCCATCATAGGTCTCCTCGACCTTTGCCATGGCATCACGCGTGAGCTCCGCCTCAATCTCGCGACGCTGACGGTTGATCTCCTCGAGCTCGGCCGCCAGTGCACTTGCCTCGATAGGATCGCGGGCAAGCAGCAGGTCGAGCGCCAGCTTGGGATCGGCCATGCGGCCGGCGGCGTTTAAGCGGGGAATGAGCGAGAACGATAGACCGTCCGCCGTAATGGTAGAAAGGTCGGCCTTGGCGAGCGCTGCAAGCGCAATGTAGCCGGGACGAGCCGTCACGCGCATCTGTTGGATGCCCTCGGCGACCAACGCGCGGTTCTCGGCCGTCAATGGCATCATGTCAGACACGGTGCCCAGCGCCGCAACCTCAATCAGCGAACGCCAATACGACGGCTTACCCAGACGCTCGCCCAAAACCTGCACCAGCTTGAGCGCCACACCGGCACCGGCAAGTTCGCGTGAGGGGCCCTCATCCTCGAGTTTGGGATCGGTCAAGGGCACGCCCTGCGGCACCTGATCGGACGGCTCGTGATGGTCCGTGACCACCAAATCGATTCCCAAGCTCTCCAGATAGGAAACCTCTTCCTTGGCAGCGATACCGTTATCGACGGTCACGATCAGGTTGGGTTGAGCGAGCTCGTTGACGCGGTCGAGCGCCGCACGCGACAGGCCGTAGCCCTCGTCAAAGCGGTGCGGAATAAACGGCGTGACGTTGGCGCCAAACGAACGCAACGCCTCGGTCAACAGACAAGTCGACGTAATGCCGTCGACGTCAAAATCGCCAAAGACGGCGATGCGCTCGTGGCTGCGAATAGCACGCTCAACGCGGTCGGCGACGACCGCCATGCCCGGAATAACGAGTGGGTCCGCCCAGTCGCGATCGAGCGAAGGCGTCAAAAAAAGCTGGCCTTCCTCGATGGATGTAATGCCGTGCGCAACCATAATGCGCGCCACCAGCCCGGGTATGCCCAGACCAGCCGAAAGCTCCTTTTCGAGCTCGGGCTTTTGCTGCGCGACCGCCCAGCGATGCGTCGTCTTAAGCGATGACATAGGCGCCCACCCCCGATAGGGGCAGGTCGCCGCGATACCTCTCACGGTTCATAGCGATGAGTCCTCTGTGTATACCCGCTTCGGCAGGCAGATCTGTTGAACAGATTTATTATACCGTGCAGCGCGGACGCAAATCGCCGCAGCACACCGCGGTTTCGGTAAACGATGTCGGTAATAGCCTCGAAATAATCGGGCGTTTCAGCCGCACGGACGCATGCGAGCGTCTAGCATATCCATTCAAACGGATTCACGGGCATAGGGAGTCACAAGAGCATATGAAGCAATGGGTTGGACTGGGCAAGTTTCTCGCGGGGTACATGCAGATCATCGTTCCGATTTGCGTGGCGCTCGGCGTGCTCTTTCCTCAGCAGATCGGCGTTCTCAAGCCCATCGTTCCCACCTTGTTTGCCTTTATGACGTTTCAGGGTGCACTCAGTAACACCTTTCACCAGGTGGCCGAGGTGTTCCGCCGTCCCCTTCATCTGATTTTGGCGTTATTTGTCTCGGCCGTGCTCATCCCCATCGCGGCATATGTCATGGGCTCACTGTTCTTTGGCTCCAACCCCAACCTTGTCTGCGGCATCGTGATCGAGTACAGCGTACCCGTGGCAGTCACTGCCTTTATGTGGATCAGCATGTTCGGCGGCACCGGCCCGCTCGCACTCACCATCATCCTGACGTCCTCGGTTATATCGCCCGTGACGATTCCGCTCACGCTCAAGCTCCTGCTGGGTGCCACCGTCGCAATCGATGTTCCGAGCATGATGCAGAACATGGCCTTTATGATTGCCATCCCCGCCATCCTTGGCATCGTAATCAACGAACTTACGCGCGGCTGGGGCCACGAGAAGCTCTCCCCCGCGCTCTCGCCCGCCTGCAAATTTATGATGATGGGCGTCATCGCGTCCAACTCCACCGCCATGAGCGAGTACGTGCTGCACATGAACGCGGTGCGCCTGGAAGTCGCCCTCTTTATTTTGGTCTTCGCCATCAGCGGTTTTGTCGTGGGCATTCTGGTCGCCCGCGCGTTGCACCTGCCGTATAGCGAGACGACCACCATGTGCTTTACCTGCGGCATGCGCAATATCTCTTCGGGCGCCGTCATCGCCACGCAATACTTTCCGGGCGAAGTTGTGTTTCCCGTCATGTGTGGAACGTTGTTTCAGCAGGTGCTCGCCTCGCTTATCGGACACTTCTTTGAGCGTCTGACCGGCGAGGAGCGCGCCGCCCAGCGCAAGCGGGTCGAGGCCGGCCGCGATGCAATGGCGCGCTAAACCGTCCGCAGTGTGCGGGCGCTCACTTTACGATGTGAGCGCCTCCAGATGTGCGCGGAATCGCTCCGCATCGACATCGAGCGTGGTCTCAGCATTGACCTGAGCCAGCCGATACCCGACAAAGTAGGGTGAAACCACCCAGCGCGGAAGCGCCTTGGCAATGGTCCGGCCGTCCATGTGGTAGAAGAACAAGTTGTACGACTCTGCGCGACCACCATGGTGCTCGTTCAGGATATAGCGCAGAGCTACCTGAATCGCATCGGCGAAGAGGTCCGTCTCGGCTTGGTCTCGCGCGCCATCGCTGGCGGCGATTCCCTGCGGGGCTGAAACATTGACCTCAAAGAACCCCATAATCGGTTCGGTTGAGATGTTGACCGCAACCCTTCCCCTCTGCCAAACATCGATGCCTTCAAAGTTGGCTGAGGTCAGCGCCGCATAGCCGTCCTCCTGTTCCAGGCCCACAATCTGCATGTGTGGATGGACGAGGCTGCCGCCCGAAAGTGGGCCTTTGTTCTTGTACATGAGCACACTGCGGTACTGTTGGGAATCGATCATCTGCTGCCAACAGCCCAGGGCAAACCGCATCACATGATGCAGCTCATCCGGTTCATAGGTCACCAGGTCGGCGTCGTGATTGGCAGACTCGATCAATACGGTCTGACGTGTGGCCCGCAAGGTCTTGAACTTATTCTCGAGCCAGATACAGTCACCATCGCGCTGGATGATGTTGGCAAGTCCCTCCGTGTCGCAAAAGGGGCACGCGGTGCCAGGGCGACGATTATCGTCGGGCTTACCGCTCGCCTGCTGAACGTCAAATACCAGCGCCACGGGTTATACCTCCAGCGGCACGATCTTGGTGCCATGGAGCTCGGAGACGCCTAGCGCCGCCGCGACCGCGTCGCGATTTGCCGTAGTGATGCCGCCGCCGGGAAGGATGGTCAAACGATCGCCCGCATACTCGATTAAACGAGCCAGGTAATCGAAATTATCCTCGATCGACGTACCGGCAGCGCCGCCATGCGTGAGGATGCGCGTAACGCCGCAGTCGGCAAGTGTATCAATCGCATCGAGCTGAGCCTCGGGCGAGAGCTGGTCAAATGACATGTGGAAGGTGATGTCGATGGGATCACGCTTACATTCCTCGGTCGCGCAGCCCGCAGCCATCACGAGGGCGCCAAGCGTAAGTTCGTCGAGCGCCCATCCGCCAGCGCAGGGTTTGCAGCAGCCAACGCCCACGCCGTCAACGCCCGCACTCACGGCAAGGCCCAAGTCCATCTCCATCATGCGCAGCTCATCCTGGTTGTAGTGAAAGTCGCCGCCACGCGGACGGATCATGCACATCACCCGTGCATCGTGTTCGTGGGCATAGTTGGTCGTAGCGCTGATAACGCCGGCCGAGGGCGTGGTACCACCGACGGCAAGGTTATCGCACAGCTCGATGCGCCTTGCACCGGCCTCGATAGCCGCCGGCACCCGCTCAAAGTTCTCGGCACAAAACTCGTACAGCATAGATAGACCCCCAAAGACAGCAGATGTTTTCCGACGGGCATTGTCACACATCCCCATGAAGTTGCGGTGGAATAGGGACTGTTTTGGCGTCTAGCGCCCCCATTTAGTCCCTATTTCACCGCAACTTA
>DAWBYD010000329.1:0-7968 GCA_052278285.1 Collinsella sp.
GCTATACCCCGTTCCGCTTCTAATGGACCGCTTGGAGCTCGAGCATATGTACGAAGTCGTTGCAGGTGGTATGTTTGAGGACGAGAATTAGGAGGGTCCATGAACACCGAGGAAATTGCGCGCATCGTCGGCGATCAGCGCGCCTACTTTAAGACGCACGCCACGTTTGATGTCGATGTTCGACGTCGCGCGCTCGTGAGTTTACGCGATGCGGTGCGGGCCCACGAGGCCGATATCGCCCATGCGCTCAAGACCGATTTGGGGAAGTCGCATGACGAGGCCTATATGTGCGAGATTGGTACGTCGCTTTCCGAGATTCGACATCAGATCGCTCACGTGGCTCGGTGGAGTCGTCCGCGCCTGCGTCCGTGCGATCTCGCTAACGCCGTGAGCGTGTGCAAAACGCAAGCCGTGCCCTATGGCGTCACACTCATCATGGCTCCGTGGAACTACCCGTTTTTGCTAACACTCGAGCCGCTCGCCGGCGCCCTTGCCGCGGGCAATACCGTGGTCATCAAGCCGAGTGCCTATGCTCCGGCATCGAGCGCGGTGCTCAAGCAAATCTGTGAAGAGGCATTTGATCCGTGCCTGGTGACGGTCGTCGAGGGCGGGCGCGCCGAAAACGAAGCGCTGCTCGATGAGTGCTGGGACAAGATCTTCTTTACCGGTAGCGTTCCAGTCGGCAAACTCGTCATGGAGCACGCAAGTAAAAACCTTACGCCCGTGACGCTCGAGCTGGGCGGAAAGAGCCCCTGCATCGTGGATGCAACGGCAAACTTGAAGGTTGCGGCACGGCGTATCGCCTTTGGTAAATGGCTCAACGTGGGGCAGACCTGCGTGGCGCCCGACTACCTGCTGGTCGATACGCGCGTGCACGACGAGCTGCTGGGCCTCATCAAGGAGGAGGTCAGTCGTATGTTTGGCGAGCATCCGCTCGATAACGAGGACTACGGGCATATCGTCAATGCTAAGCATTTTGCGCGCGTGCGCGGGCTGATCGATCCCGATAAGGTCGTGCTTGGAGGTGCCGCGCGCGAGGCTTCGCTCAAGATTGAGCCGACAATTTTGGACGGCGTGGCCCCCGATGACGCCGTGATGCAGGAGGAGATCTTCGGTCCCATCTTGCCGGTGCTGACGTTTGAGAGCCTAGACGAGGCCGAAGCGTTTATTACGGATCGTCCGACGCCGCTGGCCCTGTATATCTTTAGCCAGGATCGTGCGGTTCAGCAACGCTTTGTGCGCTACGTGCCCTTTGGCGGCGGCTGCGTCAACGACACCATCATGCACTTGGCTACGCGCCATATGGGCTTTGGCGGCATGGGCGCGAGCGGTATGGGGCAGTACCATGGCCGCGAGAGCTTCGATACGTTTAGCCACAAGAAGAGCATCGTGAACAAGGCAACCTGGCTGGACGTGCCGTTTCGGTATGCGCCCTACGCAAGCTGGAAGCACAAATTCGTGCGCATGTTTGTGCATTAGAAAAGGGCGCAGGTAATACGAACAAGTGTTCCTATTACCTGCATTTTGCGTTAGACTACTGTTATGGAGCACGGATGGGCCAACTCCCTTTAGAAGGGATTTGGTATGAACGTAAGCGATGTTATTTCGTTATTGGCGTTGTTGATTGCGGCTATCGAACTCGGTCTGTTTATCGGCCGAATGAAATAGCCGCCCCCGCGTAAGCGAAGACGGCCACTTCTCACGATGAAAACGTGTATCGGAGTTGGCAAGACCCGCGGCAACGGGTGCCATTCGTGTTCTATCTTATCTGCAAGCGTTCTGTCGCGCAAGCGTTGAGGCAAACGATTGAAGGACGCAGACAGGATGTATTTGTGTCCGCACGGGCCCGTAGACTTCTCGGTAAGGTTAAACGCTGGTTTATCCGGCCGTTAGGGGAGTTGCTATGTACGAGCCTTCACGTGTTCTTCTGTCGTTTCACATCGCAGGATTTCAATATGCCGACGGCGCTTTGGTCCTAGGCGATCTTAAAGCGGGCGATAAACTGACGCTGTGTGCCGAGCGCGATAATCCCCATGACCCCGAGGCAGTTGCGATCTACTATGGCAAGACCAAACTTGGCTACGTTCCGGGAAACGAGGTTGGCCCACTGTCCTTGATGATGTATTACGGCCACGAGGACGTATTTGAGGCCCGCGTGCAACAGGTTGCCCCCGAGCGCAGCCCGTGGCATCAGGTGCGCGTTGGGCTCTATGTGGTGGATGCTCGCTAATCGGTATGGGAGACTGCCATGTTTGATGACGATGACCTGTTCGATTTGACGGATGATCCGTTTGAGTGGAATCTGCTGCTCGACGACGATGATCTGGAACAGGACCGTAAGAAACGGCGGGACAAGAAAACTTAGGGTGACGCTTCGAAAAAGCAAGACAAACGCCGCCGCGGCCTGTTCGGCGGGCTCTTTGGCTAACCGCCGTATCGCTGTGTCTGTATACTTAGCACGAGTTTGACGCGTTGCGAAATGAGGGCATAGACGATGATGTGGTTTACCGCCGACCTGCACCTGGGCGATACGAATATCTTGCACGACATGGATCGGCCGTTTGATTCGGTCGAGGAGATGAACCGCAAGGTCATCGATGCCATCAATGAGTGCGTGGCTGCGGACGACCGCCTCTATATCTTGGGAGACTTTACGTATCGCTTGCCCACGGCGGAGGCGGTGCGCCTGCGCGAGCGTATCGAATGCAAGAATGTGACGCTCATCTGCGGTAACCATGACGGCGACTGGGAAGATCCCGACGCCCCGCAAATTTGGGAAGACGTGCGCGATTACCTGGAGGTTGCTCCCGGCTATGCCAAGGGCCATCGTCTGGTGATGAGCCATTACCCCATGCTCAGCTGGAATGGTAAGGCGCGTGGCGCCATCATGCTACACGGGCATATCCACAGCAGAGGAGACCGCACCAACGCACGCAACCGCGATCGCGAGCGCCCCATTTACCGCTACGATGTGGGCCTCGACGCCAACGAGTACAAGCCCGTAAGCCGCGACCAGATTCTTAGCTTCTTTGGGCTATAGGGCGCCAGAACCACCACAAAGGGGACACAGTGCGCCTTTGTGGTGGTTCTGGCGCCGTTGCCATTATGGCGGCGGCGCCTTTTTTGTCCGTGCGGCGCGGTAGAGTGTAGGCGGTTGAAATTTGTGTCCATCGAGGAGCTGCTATGAATGAGATCAAGTGCCCGCATTGTGGCGAAGTCTTTAAGGTCGATGCATCCGGCTATGCGGATATCGTCAAGCAGGTGCGCGATGCCGAGTTTTCGCGCGACTTGGATGAGCGTGTGAAGGCAGTCCAGCGCGAGGGCGAGCAGGCGCTGGAGCTTGAGCGCTCGCGTTCGACGGCTGCTTTGCAGGAGGCAGAGTCTCAGCGCAACGCTCAGCTCGTTGAGCAGAAGAACGCTGCGGCTCAGCAACTGGCACAAGAGGTTGCCAAGCGCGATGCTGAGCTTGCCGAGCTGCGCGCTAAGCTCGAGGGCGCTGCCGCAGAGCGCGAGAGTGCAAGCCAGCGCGCGGCGGTAGAGGCACGAGCCAATGCTCAAAAGGAAAATGCCGAACTCCAGCGTGAGATTGATAGCCTGCGTGCGCAGCTTGGGCGCAAAGATGACGAAGCAAAGCTTGCCGAGTCGGCGGCGCGCAACGCTGCTCAAAACGATTTAGCTGCGCGCGACGCTCAGATTGCTGAGCTGCAGGCCAGGCTCGCCGCGGCGGACAAAGCCCAGGAGATGGCGCTTGCCGCTGCCGCGGCAGAGTCGCAGCGTGAGCTCGATGCCGCTCGCAGCGAGGCCGAGCGCGCGCTTACTGACTATCGCGCGAAGGCGCAGGAGAAGTTTTCCGCCGCAAAGGCTCAGTCCGAGCAAGAGGCCGAGGGCCTGCGTGCCCAGCTGCGCGAGCAGGAACTGATGGCAAAAATGAACCTGTCAGAGGCGGTCGCCGCGGCGGAGCGAGAGCGCGATGAGGCACGTGCCAAACTGACGAGCGAGCTGGCTGTGCGCGATTCTCGCGAGGAACAGGCCAAGGCGGCACACGAGCTCGAGCTTGCGCAGGCCAAGCGTGCGAGCGATGACCTGATTCGCTACAAGGATGAAGAGATCGAGCGCCTTAAGGACATGAAGGTCCGCCTGTCCACCAAGATGGTGGGCGAGTCGCTCGAGCAGCACTGCGAGACCGAGTTTAACCGTCTGCGCATGACGGCGTTTCCTAACGCGTACTTCGAGAAGGATAACGATGCGTCCGAGGGCACCAAGGGCGACTTTATCTTCCGCGAGTGCGACGCAAGCGGTAACGAGGTCATTTCGATTATGTTCGAGATGAAAAACGAGAACGACGAGACCGCGACCAAGCACAAAAACGAGGACTTCTTTAAGAAACTCGATCACGATCGTCGCCAGAAAGGCTGTGAGTACGCGGTGCTCTGCACACTGCTCGAGCCCGAAAGCGAGCTCTATAACGCAGGGATAGTCGACGTGAGTTACCGCTATGAGAAGATGTACGTGATCCGCCCGCAGTTCTTCATTCCCATGATCACGCTGCTGCGCAACGCCGCCATGGGTTCGCTGCGCTATAAGCAGGAGCTGGCGGAGTACAAGCAACAGAACATCGACGTCACGAACTTCGAGGCCAAGATGGAGAAGTTCAAGAACGACTTCGGCCGCAACTATGAGCTTGCGAGCCGTAAGTTCCAGACGGCGATCGAGGAGATTGACAAGACGATTAGCCATCTGCAGAAAACCAAGGAGGCATTGCTGTCCTCCGAGAACAATTTACGTCTAGCCAACAAGAAGGCCGACGATCTTACCATTCGCAAGCTCACCTGGGGCAACAAGACCATGAAGGCGGCGTTTGACGAGGCGCGCGGGGCTGCGACAGGGGCAAACGATGAGCCCGCCGAGGCGGATTCGTATGAGGTCGAGGATACCGAGTAGGGGATAGCGTATCGCGCAAAAAGCGGGGCCGCTGGCGATGTTGCCAGCGACCCCGCTTCGTTTCGTTCCAGTATGTTCGGCTAGTCCTCGAGCAGGTCTTCGATAAAGCCGACGCGGTAGTTTTTGAAGATGACCTCGCCACCGTCTTGCGTGGCGTCCAGATCGACATCGCCCATGATGCCAAAATCGTGGTCGCCATCCTCGTCGGCAAAGATCTGGTGCACGTGCCATACGTGCGCGGTCTTCTCGCCGGACTCGTCAATGGAAAACATCGCGGCGCTGCGGGCATCTCCGTCGGTGAGGATCTCCTCGTGCTGCTCATGGTAGGCATCGAGCGCCTTTTGCCAGCGGATTTCGCTCATGCCCCAGTCGTCGTCGAGCTCGCCCAGGTCGCGAACGTGCTCGCGAGCGGCAAGGGTCACGCGGCGGAAGAGCGCGTTGCGCACCAACAGCGTGCAGCCGCGGCGGTCCGCCACGACCTCGTCGATGCCCTGCGGCGGCGCGGCGTCGAGGGCTGCCGGGTTGCCGGCGTTCTCCCACTCGTCCACCAGGCTCGAGTCCACCGAGCGCACCACAAAGCCCAGCCACGAGATAATGTCGCGCAGGCGCTCGTCGCGCTTCTCGATGGGCACGGTGCGGTCGAGTGAACGGTAGGCCTCGGCTAGGTAGCGCAGCAGAATGCCCTCGGAGCGGGCGATGCCGAGCTTTTGAATGTAGCCCTTAAAATCGCTCGCGCTTTCCAGCATATCGCGCAGGACGCTCTTGGGAGAGAGCTGATAGTCGTTTGCCCAGGGCACTTCCTGGCAGTACTTGTCAAAGGCGGCGTCGAGCAAATCCTCGAGCGGCTTTTCGTACGTGACGTCTTGAATGCGCTCCAAGCGCTCCTCATACTCGACGCCGTCAGCCTTCATTTCGGCCATCGCGCGGTCGCGCGCAGCGCGCTCCTGTGCGCGCAGCACCTGCTTGGGGTCCTCGAGCGTTGCCTCGACCATCGAGATCAGATCCATGGTATAGGTCTCGCTCTCGGGATCGAGCAGCTCCAACGCGGCAAGCAAGAACGGCGAGAGCGGCTGATCGAGCGCAAAGTCCTCGGGCAGATCGACCGTCAGTGCATAGTCAATGTCTGGTGCGGCGTCAGTCGGGGCGTCGGGTGCGGGCGGCACCTCGGTGCGAACGACGACGCCGGAATCGATGAGTGTGGCGAAGATTTCATCGGCGCGAACCTCGAGCTTGGCCTTTTCCTCGGGGGTCTGCAGGCTCGTCTCGATGAGGTCGTGTACGCGGGCACGGGCGTCGCCGCCCTGCTCGACCACGCTAATCACCATGGAGTGCGTGATGCGCAGGCGCGGCTTGAGCGTCTCGGGTTGAGTCTCAATCAGGCGCTCAAAGGTCTGCTTGTTCCAGGTGACAAAGCCCTCGGGGGCCTTCTTCTTTTTAATCTTGCGGAGCTTCTTGGGGTCGTCACCCGCCTTGGCCATGAGCTTGGCGTTCTCGATCTCGTGCTCCGGGGCCTCGGCGATGACCATGCCCTCGGTATCGAAGCCCGAACGGCCGGCGCGACCGGCAATCTGATGGAACTCGCGGGCGCGCAGACGACGCATCTTGTAGCCATCGAACTTGGTGAGTGCGGTGAGGACCACGGTGTGGATGGGTACGTTGATGCCGACGCCGAGCGTATCGGTGCCGCAGATGACAGGCAGCAGGCCCTGCTGCGCCAAGCGCTCGACCAGCAGACGATAGCGCGGCAGCATACCGGCGTGGTGCACGCCGACGCCGCAGCCAAGCAAGCGCTTGAGGATCTTGCCAAAGGCCGTCGAGAAGCTCGTGCCTTTGGCGGCTTCCTTAATGGCCTCGCGCTGCTCCTTGCTGGCGATGCCAAAATTGGCGAGCGACTGTGCCGTCGCAAGGGCGGCATCCTGGCTAAAGTGCACGATATAGAGCGGGGCCTCGCCGCGGCGCATGGCGAGCTCGACCGTGCCCTCGAGCGAGGTCGTCACGTAGTCGTAGCTCAGCGGCACGGGGCGTGGGGCGTCGACAACCAAGTCGCAAGCAGCGCCGGTGTGTTCCTCGAGTGAGGCGGCGATGGCGGTGACATCGCCGAGCGTGGCGCTCATGAGCATAAACTGCGTGTGGGGCAGGGTGAGCAGCGGCACCTGCCAGGCCCAGCCGCGGTCGGGGTCGGCAAAGTAGTGGAACTCGTCCATGGCCACGCAGCCCACGTCGGCGCCCTCGCCCTCGCGCAGTGCATCGTTGGCAAGGATTTCGGCCGTGCAGCAGATGACGGGCGCCTTGGTATTGATATGCGTATCGCCGGTGATCATGCCGACGTTATCGCGGCCGAGTACCTGCACCAGATCGAAGAACTTTTCGCTGACCAAGGCCTTGATAGGGGCCGTGTAATAGCAACGCTTGCCCTGTGCCATGCCCATAAAGAGCATGCCCAGCGCGACGAGCGATTTACCCGATCCGGTCGGTGTGCCTAAAATGATGTGATCGCCGGCAGCCAGGTCCATGAGGGCCTCTTCTTGGTGATCCCACAGCTCAATGCCGCGATCGCTTGTCCATTCAAAGAAGCGTTCGAAGGCTTGATCGGGCGTGAGCCATGGTTCGGGCTCACTGCCGTCCTCGGGCTCCCACCAGGTGGGGGAGAGCGCGCCGAGCGAGCCGAACTCTGCCTCGGTTCCCGTGCCGCCCGAGAATGAGCTGGCGGCCCCGGCGCCGGAGACGGTGCTGGTGGCGGTATCTGTCGTGGTCTGTGCCATGTGGTTGCTTTCTCTCGCGATTGTCCGCCAACTATTATGGCGTAGCGGCGGCGCGGGGTGCCAGCGCGCGAGAAAATGCAGGAAATGGGCGTTCTGCCCAGCCGTTTGGTGCTGTTGTCGGCTAAGTGAGTAGACTTTTTGCGATGTCGCGAGCACATGGCTTTTGCGCAAGAGCTCTACCTGCGGTTTTAGTTTTCGTTATGCGGGTTGTGCTTGGCTATTGCAAAAAAGTCTACTCACTTAGGTTTGAGGGTCGTTCGCTGAC
>DAWBYD010000330.1:0-7464 GCA_052278285.1 Collinsella sp.
GTCGGCATCCACGCGCGCGGCGGCCTCGAGCGCAAGCTCGGGCGCCACCTGCAGGAATGCCTGGACCCCGCCCTCGCGCGCCCCGATGGCGGCAAGAGAGGCCTGGGCCACCTCGGTAGCGGTAAAGTCGCCGGCGGCAACGCCCGCGGCAATCTGGGCGGCGGTAAGGGAATCGAAGCTTAGCGCCATTACTCGCTCTCCCCCTCTCCCAAAATGGACGGCACGCGGAAGTAGCGGTCGCGCGCGCTGCCGGCGTTTTCGAGCGCAACGTCGAGCGGCAGGTCGCGCTCGGGCTCACGCAGGTCATCGCCCATCACGTTGGACAGGCTTCCGATGGGATGGAACGTAGGCTCCACGTCGGGCAAGTCATATTGCAGGACGGGCTCGAGCATCTGGACGGCGTCGTTCATGTAGGACGTCATCTGGGTGAGCTCGTCATCGGTCAGTGCGATCTTTGCGTACTCGGCGATGCCGCGCACGTCTTTCTCGCTGAGTGCCATAGGCGCTCCCTTCCGCATAACAGATAAACCGCTCTAGTATACAAGGCAACGCCGCTTGGAGCAGGCGCTTTACCTAAATGCAGCGAAAACGTAACGAGGGCGGCGACTGGCAGGCGGCGGGCTGGCGGTTCCGCAGCGAAACCGCACCGTCCATAGCGAAAACCGTCCCGCCTGCAGTGAAAACCGCGCCGCCCACAACGAAAGCCGTCCCGTCCGCAACGAAGACCATCACAACATTCGACGCTTTTCGTCAAAATCGCGATTTTCATCGAATGTTGTGATGGTTTGGAAGTCCCGACCACCACAAAGGTGCCTGTCCCCTTTGTGGTGGTTCTGAACGATGCCTTATGCCGAGGCCTTGGCCTTGCGACGCTTGCGGACCGCGTGGATCACGATGTCCAGCAGCAACAGCACAATGGCCACGACCACGATGAGCACGGCAAACTCGCGCTTGCCCCAGTGGCGGCCGGTCAGCGACTTTTGCTTGTCGACTTCCTTCTTGCTGTACTTGGTGCGCACGCAATGCACCAGCAGGCGATGGTCGTTCACGCCATAGGGCGTGCAGGTAACGAGCGTCACCTTGTCGGCACCGGGCTCGATGGTCAGTGACTCCATCTCCTCGGGCAGCACGACCTCGGAGTCCACCATCTTGTAGGCGAGCGTCTTGTTCATGGTGTGCAGCAGCACCAGGTCGCCGGGCTCCAGCGAGTGAATGTCGTCGAACATGCTCAGGTTGCGCATACCCGAGTGCGCGGTGAGCACGCAATGCGTCGAGGTGCCGCCCACCGGCAGGCTCGTGCCCTCCAGGTGGCCGACGCCCGCCATAAGGACTTCCTCGCTCGTGCCGTGGTAGATGGGCATGCTCACGTCGATGGAGGGAATCTCGACCCAGCTCATCATGGGGTCGCGGTCAAAGATGAGCTGCTGGGCGTAGGGCTCAATCTGGTCGGCGGGAAGCTCGGTGGCCTCGCCCGCCAGCTGCTCGTTAAAGGAGCGCGCCTGGAGCAGGATGCGTTCGCGCTCCTCGGCAGACAGCGCGTCCACGGTGCTGGACACGGTGCTGATCTGGTTGAACACGCCCGAGGCCTCGAGCCGGTCCAAGATCCACGGCCAGGTCATAAGGCCCACACCAATAAGGATGATGAC
Source organism: Collinsella sp. (assembly GCA_052278285.1). Taxonomy (GTDB): domain Bacteria; phylum Actinomycetota; class Coriobacteriia; order Coriobacteriales; family Coriobacteriaceae; genus Collinsella. The sequence continues at coordinate 1,647 of DAWBYD010000330.1, forward strand.
GATGGTGATGAGCCGGTCGGCCCAGCGCGGCAGTCGCTTGCGGCGGCGCCTGGGCTTGGGCTTGGGCTGAGGGCTTGAGCCGCCGTTGTCCGCGGCGTTATTGCTCTTCATATGTTTGGCGCCCTGCACCATCGCCGGTCACTCCTCTACAACTCAAGTTGTCTAAACAAATAATAGCCGATTAGCGAGCTTCCGCGCCGGACAACGCAGCTAGACTGCACTGTCCGGGCCACGTAACTCCACTCAACCAATCAAGCCATATGTTGCTTTCATCGTCTCGAGCAACTGCGCCATCGTTACGCCCGCAACCCCAATCTGTTTCAGATTGACGTCGCCCACCTCACAATCTTTAACAAACGCAAGCATATCGTCCTTCAGTTCTCCGCGCAGGTCGACACCTTCCGACTCGCCAAGCAGCTGAGCAAGCCTCAGCGCATCGCGTTTATGCTTTTTTACCTTCTTCGAATCAACGTTCTCCCCCGCTTCCCTTCTAGCTTTTAGGTCGAGATACGCCTTCGCTTTGAACGGGACAATGTATTCCGCACCTAGGACCGAAACGCCGCCTACGGTCCGGATTCCCTGAAGGAACAAGCCGTAGTAAGCATCGTCCAACAAAATTGCCGAAAGACTGCTTATGTTTTCATCAACGTGAATTGGTGCCACATCAATCCCCTCACGACCCTTTAGAAAGTCGGGGCACTTCGCGAAGAGTTCGATCATATGGGGGTAACCCGGCCTCTTAGGCTCTGTAAACCGATAAAAACATGAGCCTTTGCCTTCGCCCCAGCCGCAGCGGTAACCGCCATCACGCACTAAAGTCCATATAGCTTCTGCCGTCTGAGGCAACCGGTCATCGGCGACAATTACAACATCAAAATCGTGAGTCATCCTAAACGGAAGTCCCGCCTCCGCGAGCAGAATGTCGCATGCCGTGCCGCCGATAAGGGCATACGATCCTGCGGCTTCTTGCATATGCTGCTGAAATTCTTGGAGACCTTCTACAGCGCTTCTTGCCATGGATATTCCTTTCCAAACATGCGATCGACTTCGAGCTGAATTCGCTCATCGTCGATGGTCGCCAAAGATAGCGCAAGCGAAATGTCGTCGACACGGGAGGAGTCGGCAAACACGGGCGCATAGCGCCACACTTGGATCATCGCCGTCTCGTTATCCGGCAACTCCCCGTCTGCGACTTCGAGGTCGCTCAGTTGACGCCATGCACTTCTTAAGACGGCCTTTTGTTCCATACCCGGCGCAGCGAGCATCGAACGCGCAGCGAGCGCCGTCTCCCCGGCGTCAACAAGACAGTCGATCTGCGGCGTCTTCCTTGCAAAAAAGACCTTCGAGACAGGCGAGGAGAGCTCTGCCATGTGTTCGCTGAGCAAAAGATCAACGGCAACAGGGAACACGACGACACGTCGCTCGCGACGCTCGCGCCTCGCGAGCCCCCTGTCAACAAGCTCGGTTATGGCCTCGCTCGCGCGGCTTGCCGAAATCCCAAGTGCACGACAAAGGTCATAGGGGCGATATGGCTCCTGGGCTGCTCCCCAGATTGCGGCAGTCTGCGCGTTGGGTGACATCTTGGTCGCTTGATTGCGAAACCGGGCACCGCCCCTCTTCTTGCAAGCTGTGCCCATAAATGGAAGAAAAGCCTGTCTACCTGGACAGACAAAGGGAATCCCTTGTGCAACTAATGCTTTGCGCTGACGTGCATCGGCATCAGGAAACGAAACGACAACAGGAGTTTCCGCGCGCAAGGCTAGCTGACTATAGACTCTCTTGGCCTCGGGAAGCCCGACGCCAGTAGGCAAACTTGCAAGCAAAAACGAAAAACCGTTTGCGTCAACAGCGCGGACCTCAATCGCCCGCAGATGCAGCGGCAAGCGTACGGATCCAGGCCAAGTTTTGGTCTTGGCGGAGAGGCCTAGTGCTTCTTGTAAGTAGATTAGCGCTTCGTTCATTTCCATCGTTTTCGTTTGATTCCAGTTTATATTGGAATTATACATAATTTTCGGAATTAACGAGCTCCCTCTCATGCATAGGCCAGCATTTGCGTTTTCAAAATGTCCCGGATCGGCGGGGCGATTCGGGATACAATGTCAATAGAAAACGACGCATCCCGCGTAAGTGTACGAGAGCGCGGGCGGCCTAGTTTTCAGCTTTAGTTAAATGCCCGGGATCCGACCCCCGGGCATTCTTATTTGCGCTTGTTGCGGCGCAACTGCCTTCTACCGTCCGCACCGCGCGTGCGCCTACGGACCTTAATCCGAACCTCATACGAGTCAAGAAACGCGATGACGAACGTACCCGCATCGGACGGTGGAGGCTGGCTGCGTTATCCCAAAAAACAGGGCAGACTCCAGTGCGGAGTCTGCCCCGAAAAATGAATGGCAAAGCAAGAACGTGGATGGACGAGAAAAGTGTCCGCAAGTCTCATGGCCATCACATCCCACCTGCCAAAGGGATGGGTGAGTGAGCGCTACTCCTGCTCGGACTCCTCAGCCTGCTTACGGCTGCGGATGAGGTGCGCCACGCCGATGCACAGCACCGCGCCACCAGCGATCCAAGTGAAGGTCACGCCGTTAAGACCGGTCAGCGGGAGGCCAACCTGCTTGGTATCGCCAACGGTGATGTTGAAGTAGCCATCGGTGACCTTGTCCGAGCCGTCCTGCGCCGTTAGCCTGTTATCACCGGCTTTCTTATCGGTAAGGCCAGCGATGACCTTGTCACTCTGGTTCTTGACATCAAGCTTGCCAGAGAGCACAGTAAGACCAGCGTTCGGATCAATGGCGTTCATGGTCGGCTTGATCTCGAAGGTGAAGGGTTCGACCTTGGTGTAACCACCGGGAGCAGAAGTTTCCGTGACCGTATAGACGCCAGCATCGAGACCGGTAAGCGTAAGGACACCATTGGGGTCCATCGAAAGCTCAACCTTGCTGTCGCTCAAAGTGCCGTCACTCTTGACATATTTGACGTTTGCGCTGTTCTCGTCACCGTTAGTTGTGTCACCAGCGGCGATGGTGAACTTAGCACCTTGCAGCGCCTTCTCAGTGCCAAGGTCAACCTTGTTGATCTTGAGGCCGTAGGTATAGTCCACGACGGTGTCGGGCGCCGAGGTGCCAGTGCCTGCGACCATGGGGTTGTTAGAATACTCGAGCGTAACAGTATTGGGGTTGCCCTCCAGCTTGTTGTTGGCCCCTGCAATAACCGCCTTTGCGTTGAGCTTTGCCTTGTAGAAGACAACAATATTGGTGTTGGCATTGATCGTAAGCGTTCCGCCATTTTTCGCGGTGGCCGACTTCAGCCCATTGGTTCCAATAAAGTTAACTGTCAAAACACGCTGATTTGACTCAGAAGGGGCATCCACATCGTAGCTAGTCGGATTAATCTCGGTGTATTCACCATTATTCAGCGCATAAACGCTGATCGAGCCTTTGATGTAGTCGAGACCGTCCGTCAGCTGATCCTTGAACTTGTAGGAATAGGTGTCGTAGCTATCGTAGTTGTCCGCAATCGTACCGGTGAGCCGGTAGTTGACCTCCTGGCCGACCTGGGAGTCCGCAGCGTCCACCCAGTCAGTCTCGTCGGTAATGTCACCGCCCGCCACCTTAGAAGCATCGAGGATCTTTTTCTCGACCGTGGGGATGCTGGTCTTCTCACAAACGGTCACAGCGCTACCACCCACGACCGCGAAGATAGGAGACGTACCAGTGTTCTTATTGCCGGGCGCCAAGCTACTTCCGTCGGTCACAAACAAGTAGTAGCCGTTGCCATTCTCGTCGCCAGGAGTCCAGGAAGTGCCGGCAACGATACCAGACTTAGCCGGCGCCTCATTCTCCACGGCATTCGCAACTGCGTAGAGAACATTGCCAGTAGCGACTCGCGTTCCCTTTGTCTTTCCGTCAGCCGAACCCGCAATCGGACCATTCGCATGCGCCATGAGGAAGTCGGCCACTTCCTGGGCCGTAGGGTTGTTAGACAGCTTATCTTCATCCTGCAAGTTGTGATCATTCTCCCAGCGATTAATGGCAGCAATCACCTTCGCGCCAACCGTATCGCTCGCCCACGTGATGTTCTGAGCGGTCTTGCCGCCGTTTTCAGTGTCGGTCACCGTAGCCTTAAAGATCTGATACGCCTTGAACGTGGTGCCATCGTTTTTCTCGGCCTGACTAATGGTGATGCTGCCGTCACCCTCAGCAAACGCCATGGTCACCGGTGCCATCACGCCGCCGAAGCTCAGCGCTGCTGTGAGGCCGGCGGTTACTGCCAGGCGTGCGATGTTCTTGCTCATGCTCATCTTCTTTTCCTCTGCTTTCTGCTCGAATTCCATTTGATCTAAATCTGTCTGTCTGTGTCTTAGCATCTACTTCGCTACGTCTCGCCCCGCTCTCTGTGGGGCTGCCAGCTACTCTTTATGGCTGCCACCTCCCCGCTTGACCAGGAGCGCGACCACGATGAGCGCGGCTCCGGCGACCGCTGCGGCGGCCGCGGCGTACATTGCCATATCGCCAGTCGTGGGCATAAAGCCTCCGGTGGTAATGCTAGGGGGTGTGCCGGTGGGCGTGTTGATGAGCGACGCCTCCAGGCTGCCCGTCGCCCCGTCCGCGCTGTCGGCGCGCAGGGGCGACTCGGCCGTGACGGTGAGCTTGGGCTTGGCGGCAGCCACCTGGTCGACGTCCAGGCCCTCGGCCTTGACCGTCACGGAGCGCGTACCCCCAAAGGCGGTGTAGCCCGTGGGCGCCTTGAGCTCGCGGACCTCCAGCTTGCCCGAGTCCACGCCCGAGACGGTCACGCGGCCGTCCTCGCCCGTGGTAACGGTGGCCTTGCCTTCTGCATCCCACGTGCCATCGGCCGCCAGCGTGCGACCGCGGTCGTCGGCGATGCTCAGGACCGCCCCGGGCAGCGGCTTGTCACCGTCGCTGCCGCGCTTGGTGAGCGCGAGATCCCAGGTGTAGGCGCACGCGTCATCGCTCGGCGTGCGGGTGAAGCCGGCGTCGCCGGACTGGTCGGCAAAGGGAGAGCGCGGGTAGCGCAGGTAGGCCTCGTTGGGGTTGCCCTTCGCGATGCCGTGGTTGCACGCGCTGTTGAGCGGCGCGTTGTACACGGCGACCACGCGGGCGCCCGCGGTAAAGGCGTCGGCCCCGCCGAGCGTGGCGATGAGGTCGCCGGTGCGCACGGTGAAGGTCTTGCCGTCGGCCGCTACCTTGGTGGCGCACTGGGACGTGATGTCGGTCCAGCCCTTCGCGGGCTCGGTGCCGGCGCGGCCGTCCTTACCGGTTGAGACGGCGGCGAAGCCGCCGTCCGCGCCCGCCGCCACGTACACGCGCATGCTCGCGGCGACCTTGGAGGAGTCGAGCCCCGCGCTCATGGTGTCGACAAACTGCACCGTATAGGTGTCGTAGGCGGTGAGCCCGGCCGGGACCGTGGCAGAGAGGCGCCAGTACAGGTCGTCGGCGGCCGTGGCGTCGGCGGCCTTCTGCCAGGCGGCGGTGCTGTCCTCCAGCACGTGCTTGGCCACCTTGGGGGTCGCCGCCTTGGGCTTGACGGTGACGGCGCTGCCGCCCACCAGGGCCATGATCGGCGCGGTGCCGGCCTCGCCCTGGGCGATGGCGCCGTCGTCGGCGACGATGAGCCAGTAGCCGCAGGACAGCTCGGCCGCCGTGCCCGCGTTAAGGGCCACGGGCTCGGCGCCAGAGCTCTGGAGGGAACGAGCGAGCTGTGCGCTCAGCGCGCTCGTAAGGTGGGAATCGGTGTTGAGCCCCTCGGCAGCTTCCTGCGCGGTGGTCTGGGAATTGGGCATGCCGGCGCTGTGCAGCAC
>DAWBYD010000331.1:0-3089 GCA_052278285.1 Collinsella sp.
TTCAACATTACTGGCACCGGCAACCTCGACCGTATGGAGGGCTTTGCCGCCGCCGCCGACAAACACGGCTACGCCATCACCCTCACTAAAGTAGATGGGCATCCGTATACCCTCGAGGGCGCATCGTCGCGCATGAGCGCACTGCCGGTGGACGGCATGGTTGTGATTATGAACCGCATGCCGGCGGACTTTGGCACCTTTGAGCCGCTGCCCGGTATGCAGACGGTGCTCGTTACCATGCTGGAGCACCCGCTCTGTTCAACGGTCGATAACGACCAGTTCGATTGCTCGCGCCAAGTGGTCGAGTACTTGCTGGGGCAGGGGCACAAGACCGTGCGCTTCATCTCGTGTCCCGAGCGCTCGCTTTCGGGCATGCGGCGCGAGGAAGGCTGGCGCGAGACATTGCGTGCGCATGGCATCGAGCCACCGCAGCTCGTGCGCGGCGACTGGACAGCGCAGAGTGGATATGCTGCCGGTCAGGCTCTGGCGGACGATCCGACCTGTACGGCCATTTATGCTTCCAACGATGCCATGGCATATGGCTGCATCCGTGGGCTCGAGTCGCGCGGGAAGCGCGTGCCCCAGGACGTAAGCGTGGTGGGTGTTGACGATAGTTTGGGCGATATCGTGCCCGATCGTCGCCTGACCACGGTGCGCTTTGACAACAAACGCGTCGGCATGTGGGCGGTCGACAAGATAGCCGGCGCCGAGGGCGCTGCACCCGGTGTGGAGCACATGCTGTTTCCGGGCGGGCGCGTCGAGGGCGATACGGTGCGCGATGTACGCTAGGGCGCGGGTCTGTTTGGGTTGCCGCTAATTGTGTTCGATATTGTTCAGATTGGTTTAAAAACCGTTCACGGGCGAATAGTGACCGTTCATAGCTCAAAATTACGTTTTGCGCTGTTCTTTTTTGTTTGAATGTTATTGTTTCTGTCATACACAACGCAGCGCGTATACCCGGACGCGATGCTCTCCATTGGTTCATATGTGAAAGGAACGCAATATGGCAACCAAAGAAGAAATCTCGATGGTTGGATTCGAGATCGTCGCATACGCAGGTGACGCCCAGACCGATCTGCTTGCAGCGCTCGATGCTGCTCGCGAGGGTGACTTTGAGAAGGCCGAACAGCTGCACAAGGATGCCAGCGATGCGCTCATCGGTGCCCACGACACGCAGACCAAACTGCTTTCGCAGGAGGCCGGCGGTGGCGAGATGGAGATGACCTTCATCATGGCTCACGCTCAGGACACTCTCATGACCACTATGATCCTGGAGAAGCAGACCCGCTTTACCATCGATGCCTACAAGCGCATCGCCGAGCTCGAGGCCAAGCTCGCCTAACGAGCCTCACAACCAAGCCCCCTTCCAAAAGCCCTGCCGCTACTGAACCGCGCCCCAAATCTTGGACGCCCTAAATAGCGACTAGGCCGCGAGGGCCTGATTCCGGAACTCCTCCGGGGTCAGGCCCTTCAATCTTACCTGCCTCCGGCTCGTGTTCCAGTGGACTATGTATTCCTCCGGGTCGCGTTTGAAATCCTCGAACGTCTTCCACTCGCGGCCCCTGTAGAACTCGTCCTTGACGTGGCCGAAGAGCTGCTCGGTGGCGGCATTGTCGATGCAGTTCGCCTTCCTGGACATGCTCTGGACGATGCCGGCGGCCTCGAGCCTGGATGTGTACGAGGCGTGCTGGTACTGCCAGCCCCGGTCCGAGTGCATGGTCGGGGCGGCGCCCTCGGGGATCTTGGACAGCAGCTCGTCGAGCATCCTCGCCTGCTGGGACATGTCGGGCGTGGTCGATATGTCGCTCGCCACGATCTCCTTGGTGCAGAAGTCCAGCGTCGGGGCCCAGTAGGCCTTGCCGCCGGCCACCTTGAACTCGGTGACGTCCGTCCCCAGCTTCTGCCACGGGGCCCCGGCGTCGAAATCCCTCGCGATCACGTTCTCGAACGTCCTGCCGACGACGCCCCTGTACGAGTTGTACCTGTGGTAGGCCGTCTCGCGTCTGATGCCGCAGCGAATCCCCATCTCGCGCATCATCTTGAGCACGGTCTTGTCGGCTATCACGGCCCCCTCTTCCGCCCTGAGGCACATCGCTATCTGCCGGTGCCCGCAGCCGTTGGCGGTGCGCGAGAAGATCTCGGCGGCCGCCTCCCGGAGCTCGGCGCGCGTGGGCCTCGGCGGGTGCGCGAGGGCGTAGTAGTAGGTCGACCTCTTGAGCTCGGCGCATGCGAGCAGGTGCCCGAGCGCGTGCCCCTCGGCGCGCAGGGCCGCGACCGCTTCGGCCTTCGCCCTGGTCAGAGCCCGTCCCTCTCGACCAGGGCGCGTAATTTTTTTAGGTAGGCCACCTCGGCCTCGAGCCTACGGCACCGCTCCTCGAGCTCCTCCTCGCGGGTCCGCGGCCTCGCCCTGGAACCGCTCGGCCGGCCCTTGGGCCTCGGGCGCAGGGCCTCCGCGCCGCCCTCGCGGTATAGCGCGCACCACTTCTTGAGCGGCGACATCGACATTATGCCGAACGCCGCCATCGCCTCGGTCTTCGTCATGCCGCCGTCGACGACGGCGGAGGCGGCGGCGACCTTCTGCTCGTATGTGTACCTGCCCTGCTTTCCGTCCATGCGCAGCAGCACCTCGCTCCCGAATGCGCGGTATATCTCCTGCCATCTTCTCACGGCTTCCGCGGGAAGCGAAAGGGCAATCGCGGCAGATTTATACCCGTGTCCGAGCTCGAAGAGCCCTATGGCCGCCTTCCTGGCCTCGACATCATGCTTCACCCTCAAATCAACGCGCATAAAGAAAGCCTCCCATTTCTCATGTCCAAGAAATGGGAGGCAGTTCATTCATACCCGCGGCAGGGCTTTTTCTGTCCTCCTCCAAGTTGCGGTGAAATGGGGACTGAATAGGGGCCGGCGGGCGCAAAACAATCCCTATTCCACCGCAACTCATCCGGAGATAGTCATTGGGGACAGTCTTGGTGCGCTCTGTTCGTCTACCAGTACGTAAATTGCTCGGTGGTTATACTTTCTTTCGCAATAAACTCCGCACTGAGGAGGTATCAAACACAACGATAACGGGTCAATACAAAAAATAGACG
>DAWBYD010000332.1:0-3442 GCA_052278285.1 Collinsella sp.
ACTCTGGGTTCACGCCGTGGCCGCCAAGATACTCCATGCCGGGGCCCTGGGGCTCACCGGACGCAAGCGTCTCGTTGGCAGCCATGCCGCGCGCGTTGCCGGTCTTTACGGCCGAGGCGGCGCGCAGGGCGTCGAGCTCGCGCTTGCACTCCTGGCACATACCGACGGTACGGGCGGCCTGCTCGGCCTCCATGCCGCCGGCCTTTTGCAGCAGGCGCTTGGCGTAGTCGATCTCCTTGTGCGGGGCAAACGGCTTACCGCAACGCGAGCAGTGCTCGAGCGTGTAGACGCTTTTGCTGGTGAGGTCGTCCTTGCTCATGACGGCCAGCTCAAACTCCTCGGTGAGCTTGATGGCCTCCATGGGGCAGGCCTCCTCGCAGCGGCCGCAAAAGATGCAGCGACCGTAGTCAATCGACCAGGTGATGGTATCGGCCGCAAGGTCGGTGTCCATGCGAATGGCATCGGCCGGGCACGCCACGCCGCAGGCACCGCAGGCGATGCAGAGCTCGGCGTTGTGCTCGGGCTTGCCGCGCATGTCCTTGTTGGTGGGGAACGGCGCAAACGGGTACTTGACCGTCGCGTCGCCGGCCTTGGCGTTAACCTTCCAAAGCTTCAGCATATTAGAGCGCCTCCTCATCGAGCGGAGCGGCCATGGTGCCCTCGCCCGCAAGCGGCGACTTGTCGCGCCAGACGTTCTCGAACTGCTCCTTGTCGAGCACGTGGTCGCGCTTGGCGGCAACATCGGTCACCGTCACGCGGTCGGTGCAGGAGTAGCACGGGTCGAGCGAGCCGACGATCAGCGCCGCATCGCCCACGGTGTTGCCGCGGAACATGTAGCGCAGGACCGGCCAGTTGCTGTACGTGGCGGCCTTGGCGCGCCAGCGGTAGCACTTCTGGTTATTGCCGAGCATGGCCCAGTGCACGTCCTCGCCGCGCGGCGCCTCGGTGGCACCGATGGCGTACTTGTGCGGGGTGTACTCCCAATCCGTGGTGAGGATGGGGCCCGACGGGCAGTTCTCGAGCATGGTCTCGATCATGTCGATCGAATCGTAGACCTCCTGGATGCGGACGGCGGTACGGCCGAAGGCATCGCAGGTGTCGGCCGTGGCGGCGTGCATCTTTTGGACGTCCGGATCGGCGTAGCCGTCAAAGGGATGGTCAAAGCGCACGTCGCGGGCATAGCCCGAGCCACGCATGAGCGGGCCGACCGGCGAGAAGTCGCGTGCGATCTTGCGGTCCAGAATGCCGATACCGCTCGTACGCTCGATAAAGTTGGGCGTGGAGAGCAAGACGTCGACGAGCTCCTGAACCTCGGAGCGCAGCTGGTGGATGGTCGTGAGCGTGGAGAGCTTCTGCTCGGCCAAAATGTCGCGACGCACGCCGCCAATCACGTTGAGGCCGTAGGTCTTGCGGTGACCGGAGAGCTTCTCGGCCAGGTCCATGGACTTCTCGCGGACGCGGAAGAACTGCTGGAAGCCGGAGTCGAAGCCCGTGTAGTGAGACGCCAGGCCAATGTTGAGCAGATGCGAGTGCAGGCGCTCGACCTCGAGCATGATGGCGCGGATGTACTGGGCGCGCGGCGGGACATGGATGCCCTGGGCGCGCTCGACTGCCTCGGCGTAGGCCACTGAGTGGGCGCAGCCGCAGATGCCGCAGATGCGGTCGGCGAGGAACGTCACGGCGTCATAGTTCAGGCGCGTCTCGGCGACCTTCTCCATGCCGCGGTGCACGTAGAACAGACGGTAGTCGGCATCGACGATCGTCTCGCCCTCAACGAACAGGCGGAAGTGGCCGGGCTCGTCGGAGGTGATGTGCAACGGTCCCATGGGGACGAGTGTGGTCTCCTTGCCCTTGGTATCGGCCAAGAACTCGTAGTTTTCCATGTCGCTCGCGGGAGCGGGACGGAAGCGGTAGTCCATGGAGTCCTTGCGCAACGGGTACAGGCCGCTGGGCCAATCGTCGGGCAGCACCAGGCGACGACGGTCGGGCAGGCCCTCGGGGATCAGGCCGAACATGTCGCGAAGCTCGCGCTCGCCCCACACGCAGGCGGGGACGAACGGCGTCACGGACGGGAACGTCATCTTGGCGGGATCGACCTCGGTGCGCACGGTCACCCAGCCGGGGTCCTCCCCCTCCATGGAGATGACGTAGTACACGGCGTAGCGACCGCACAGACTGCGCTCGTCGTTGCCGATGATCACGGGAATCCAGCCGTAGCGCTCGTAATACAGGTAGTGGACGGCCTCGGGCAGCTTGTCCTGCTTGACGGTGATCGTCAGCTGGTCCTCACACTGCCACTCAACCTTCTCGATAGCGCCCGGCACTGCGGCGCGCAGGGCCTCGACGTGGCTTTCGCAACGACGAGCGTAGTCCTTCTTTTCAGGTTCTGCCATGGTGCTAATTCACCTCGCTTGTCTTGGTCTGGGAACTGAACACCATGCGGTAGAGAGGAGCCTCGTGGAGCTCTTCGACGCTCTGGTTCAAAACGACGGACGTTGCATCCTCGACGCCGCTCGTGATGGCGACCGGGGTGGCGATACCGAACCACATGACCACGATCGCGAGGGCGATCTCGGGGATGATCATGAGGGCGGGCACCTCGTGGCGCTTCATGCCCTCGGGCGCCTTGCCGAAGATGGACTTGAGCGCGATGCCGGTAAGGGCAAAGTACACGCCGGTGAGGCCAATGGCCACGAGCACGACCACCCAGATGGGACCGGACTGGACGCCGGCCACGAAGGTGAGGAACTCGGAGATGAACAGGGCGAACGGCGGGAAGGCGGCGAGCGCGAGCAGGGCGATGATGGTGAGCGCTGCCGTGACGGGAGCGATCTCGACGACGCCCTTGATCTTGTTCAGGTCGCGGGTGTGGTAGATGTGCTGGATGTTACCGGCCATGCAGAAGGCGAGCGCCTTCGTGAAACCGTGGAAGATGCAGTGCAGCAGGCAGGCGGCGATACCGAGCGGACCACCGATACCCAGGCACAGCGCGACCACGCCGACGTTGTCGACGGAGGAGTACGCGAAGCGGCGCTTGATATCGTCCTGCTTAAAGATGCACAGGGCGGCCACCAGGATGGACAGCGTGCCCAGGATGAGCAGGAGCGTACGCGGATAGGTGTCGCCCACCGTGATGATGGACAGGGAGTAGAAGCGGATGATCACCAGCATGGCGCACTTGAGCAGCACGCCCGAGAGCAGCGCGGAGACCGGGCTCGGAGCCTGGGAGTGCGCGTCGGGCAGCCAAGTGTGCATGGGGAACAGGCCCGCCTTGGTGCCGAAGCCGATGACGATGATCGCGAACGCGAGGCGCACGAGCATCGGGGCGAACTGGTCGGCGTAGGGCATGATGGAGGTGAGGAAGGCTGCCTCATGCGCGTTGGGCATGATATCGGCGGCGTTCGCGTAGATGAGCAGCGTGCCGAACAGGCCGCAGGCCACG
>DAWBYD010000333.1:0-2219 GCA_052278285.1 Collinsella sp.
GTCCTGACCGGCAACCAGGATGCGGCCGCTCGTCGGCTTGCCGTCGCGGTTGAGCGTCGACAGCAGCGTGGTCTTACCCGAGCCGGAGTGACCGCCCAGGAAGACGAACTCGCCCGGATAGATCTCGATGTTGATGTCGTCGAGTGCAGGCTTGTTGGGCTGTGCCGGATAGATCTTGGTGACATGCTCCATAAGGATGACGGGCTCGACACCGGCCTGCTTGGCCATCTTCTTGCGGCTGGCCTGCGGATCGATGGGCGCAAACACCGACGTAAAATCGGGGTTGTTGAGCGCGTTATCGAGGCTTGCGACCTCGGCGGCCTGATCGCTCTCGACCACCGGGGCAGCAGGCTGCGTGGGGTCGGGAATAGCGGCAAAGAGACCGGACTGCGCAGGCTGAGGAGCCGGCGTCGCAGGGGCCATGGGGTCGGGAATAGCGGCCATGGTAGGCTGCGGCGTGGCGGCGCCAGCCTGAGGCTGCTCCACGCGAGCGGTCACGGCCTGAACGGGCTCAAAACCCGCCGCGCCGGAAAGCGCGACATCGCTGGTTGGATTGTAGGCAAAGGGATCGGATGCCGGCTGTGCCTGATCTGCCGGCTGAGCGGGGGCCTGAGCAACAGGCTGGCCCTCTGAATCCGGAGTGGCGAAACGACTGCCCTGGACGCCTGCCTGCGTCTTGGGGGCATCATCGCCCGCACCGGAGGTACGGAAGTGGTTACCCACTGGTGCTCCTTATCGTCGTGCGTTTAAACTACATGAGCGCTTTGTATTTTAGCAGCATTAGCTTTGCTGCACATAAGAAGCATGGCGTGCTTAGGGATCCCGTCGGCCGGACACAGGGTTACTCTCCAAATCGTCCTCGGACATGTCGGAGCCCCCGCTGCGCGCTTCGCGCGGCGGGGGCGCCTCCGTCCTGCGGAAAGATTTGGAGAGTAACCCTGTGCCCGGCCTGCGATAACTAAGGGGTCGCTGCGTTTATCTTGGGGTGCTGCATATACAAAGCTGGAAGGGTCTGAATTGCGCTTTGTCGATATATGTCCTTTTCCCTGATGGGACCGTGCTTGAGGGGCGTCTTCATAAGTTGCGGTGAAATAGGGACTGTTGAGCCTTTAGGCTGGCAAAATAGTCCTTATTTCACCGCAACTGAAACAGGGGCGCCCTCCAAGAGAGCGCCCCTGCCGGGTTTCCATAGTACTGGCGAAGCAGTTTTATAGTTCTGGCGAAGCAGTCCTTGAGATCCACCTTGCCTTATGCCAAGAACTCCTTGGTGGTCGCCACGATATTGGCGGCGTCCAGGCCGTACTTGTGCAGGAGCTCGGCGCCCGGGCCGGACTCGCCGAACGTGTCGTTGACGCCGATCTTCTTGAGCGGCGTCGGGCACTGCTCGCACAGGACGTCGGCAACGGCACTGCCCAGGCCACCGATCACGGAGTGCTCCTCGACAGTCACGACGTGGCCGGTCTTGGTAGCGCTCTTGACGACCAGATCGGCGTCGATGGGCTTGATGGTGTGCATGTTGATGACCTCGGCGTCGATGCCCTCGGCAGCGAGCTGCCCGGCGGCCTCAAGGGCCTCGCCGACCATCAGACCGCAGGCAATGATGGTAACGTCGGCGCCCTCGCGCATGACGATGCCGCGGCCCAACTCGAACTTGTAGGTCTCGGGGTCGTTGATGACCGGCGAGGCCAGACGGGCAAAGCGCATGTAGACGGGGCCGTCGCACTCGTAGGCGGCGCGCGTCACGGCGCGAGCCTCGACGTCATCGGCGGGAACGATGACGGTCATGCCGGGAATGACGCGCATAAGGGCGATATCCTCGCAGCACTGGTGCGTGGCACCGTCCTCGCCCACCGAGATACCGGCGTGCGTGGCGCCAATCTTGACGTTGAGGTGCGGATAACCGATGGAATTACGGACCTGCTCAAAAGCGCGGCCGGCGGCAAACATGGCAAAGGTGCTCGCGAAGGCAACGCGACCGGTGGTTGCGATACCGGCGGCAACACCCATCAGGTTGCTCTCGGCAATGCCCACATCGAAGAAGCGGTCGGGGCAGGCAGCCTTAAACTTGCCGGTCTGCGTGGCGGCGGCCAGGTCGGCGTCGAGGACCACAAAGTCATCGTGCTCGTTGGCGAGCTCGACGAGGGCCTCGCCGTAGCTTACGCGCGTGGCGATTTTCTTGACATCTGCCATCCTAGAGCTCCTCTCCGGCGGCCGTGAGC
>DAWBYD010000334.1:0-2708 GCA_052278285.1 Collinsella sp.
GCAGGCGGATGATGGGCGCGAGCATGTCTTTGAGATCATCGCGCGCAAAACGGCCCTGAGCGAGACGGCTCCGAAGGGCCTCGTAGGAGAACACGCCGCGGCGGCGGTCTTCGATGGAGGTTGGCGTGCCGCCCATGCTCATGCCCAGGTACTGCGCCTTGCCCTGGAGCGTGTCGTTGTACATGGTCAGGATCTTCTCGTAGTTATATTGGCGCGTGATCGCGTTGGGAATCTTGTACAGATTCACGAGCTCGTCAATGAGCACCAGCATGCCCTTGTAGCCGCTGCAGACCAAAAAACGTGCGATGAGCTTGACGTAGTCGTACCAATCGTCATCGCTGATGATGGTCGAGGAGTCCAGCTCGGCGCGCGCCTCGCTCTTGGTGCGGTACTCGCCGCGGATCCATTTGGTCACGCGGCTCATAGCTTCTTCGTCGCCCTCGGATACGGCCGCGCGGTAGCGGCGGAGCATACGGGCGAAGTCGAAGCCGTGGACCATTTCCTCGAGCGGGGCCAGTTGGGCATTGACGGCAGACTCATCGGCATCGGCACACGAGGCGACCCAGCGATCCAGGATAAGGTTGAGCGCACCGCCCTCGGGGCGCGTTTTAGTCGATATGTTGCGGATGAGCTCACGGTAGGTGGCAAGGCCCTGTCCCTGGCCGCCCTGCAGGCGGCGCTCAGGGGATAGGTCGGCATCGGCGACGACGAATCCCTCGCCCATGGCGTGCGTGCGGATGGTCTGGAGCAAAAAGCTCTTGCCGGTGCCGTAACGACCGACTAAAAAACGGAAGCTCGCGCCACCGTCGGAGATGAGACTCAGATCGGTGAGCAGGGCGCAAATCTCGACCTCGCGTCCCACGGTGATATAGGGAAGGCCGATGCGCGGGACCACGCCGCCCTTGAGCGAGTTTAGGATAACGGCGGCGACGCGCTTGGGCACGCGGGGTGCTGCGGATGCGGTATCACTCATGGTCTAGGTATCCTCTCACGTCTGCTTCGTAGTCCTCAATAATCTGCGGCCCTGCCGCGCTAAATTCAATTACGGTGTCGCCCACCAGGTCAAAGAGCGTCTCGTTGATGGTATCGACGAGCATGTTCTCGCTCTGCCCCGATTGCACTACCGCCGATTCCGCCTGTACTGCGTTGTGCTCGAGCAGCGCGCGGAGATAGGCGTCTGCGGCGGGCGCGAGTTCGTTCGTGGCGTCAGCGGGCACTGCGGCTGCGAACGCTGACGTTGGCGCGAGAAGCGGTGCCACGACACCAAACTGTTCGGTGGATATGGTCGGCTCGTCGGTCAAGTCCTGCCGAATGGGTGCCACGACCGCCTCGACAATCGCGTCGGCTACGGGCCCGGCTTCCGGTTGCCCTGAGTCCGCTGCCTCGGCTTCTGCGGACGCGCCGTCCTCGCGTTCCTCGTCGATCAAAAGCGCTTCGCGCGTTTGCGCAGCGGCGCTCCGAATGTGCCCCAGCTGACTCAGATCGATATCGATCTTGACGGGCTGGTGTGCGGCGTCCCACGAAAGCCATGCCACAATCTCGTCATCGATAATCTTGGCCAGATATTTGGGGACCTTTTCTTCCTTAAGGGGATGGGCGGGGTCCAGCGCCAGGCGCAGGCGTTGGTCGCAGGCGCGCATCATTTCACCGAGCTTGCTGCTCTTTTGCCTACTACCGTGGATACGCATGCATTCCCAAAAGCCGTTTTGGCAACGGTAGATATGGATGGGATCCAGGCGGTATTCGCAGTCCTCGTGGCGCTCGGGCGCAAAGAATACGGCCGAGGCAAACATGGTGTAGGGCATGGCCGTCTCCTCCCCAAATAAGCTCGCCACGATGCCGGTCTTTCGGTGCGTGTCATAGTAGCGCGCCATACGGACATACACGGCGCACGCCACGTGGCGCAGATCGCGGTGGTGGCTGCGGTCGAGCCGCGAGTTACTTAGGTTGTACGTGGAGAGGGCGTTGATGGCGGCCATGAGTCGCTCCTCGCGCACCTCATCGGGCGGAAGGGGGAGCGTGGGTTCGGAGGTTTTGCGACGCTTGGGGGTCTGGCCGGACGGTGCCGGTGCTGGTACAAGGTCTCGTGCCGCGCGTCGCAGCTCGATAAGGGCATTATCGAACATGACGGTTTTAGAGTCACGAAGCAGCTTGGGGTCGAGCTCATGGAACACGGCATAGTCCTGCAGCCACACGCGTGCGAACCGGTCGATGCCGGGTTCAAAGGCGCGATAGACATCCCAAAAAGCCTTGATCTTGTTAAAACCATCGAGCGGGTCATCTACGCCAATGCCGCAAATCAGCTCATAGAGATACAGAAAGGCAAAGGACGTAGACGTTTCCTCGACGGTTCCGCGGCGCACTTGGGCACGCCAGGTAAAGTAGCCGCGCAACTGCCGGTCGCTCATGGCGTTGTAGGTGGGAAAGTACGACTTAAAGGTGTCGTTGTAGGGGCAGTCGTCCTCAAAGTCGGCCATCAGCAGGCCTTGGCGGTAGAAAAGCTCGGCTTCCGAAAGCCAACGGCCCGCGCCGCCCTTGGGGTCTTCTTGCCAACGCGATATCTCACGCATCTTGCGGTACTGGTCGGGGAGGAAGTTCTGCATCTGTCGGCCGGTCTTGAGAATCGGCTCGTCTGCGTAGACCTCATGTGAGAAGCGAGCGGACTGATGGGTCCGGGCCTCGGCCATAATGCGCTCGATGAGCATCTT
>DAWBYD010000335.1:0-13991 GCA_052278285.1 Collinsella sp.
GTGGCAGACCGTGGGGATGTTGCCCTGGATGGTCTCGACGGCCAGGCCGCGGAACTGCTTGAGCAGACGCTCGTAGTCGGTGAGCACGTCGGCCGGCAGCGTAGCGGCAAGCGCGGTGCGCTCCTTGGTGGCGGAATCAATCTGAGCCTGCAGGTCGGCGGCCTTGGCGCGCGCGGCCTTGGTATCGGCCTTCACGCCCTTCTCAAACTTGGCGATGATTGCCTGCGCACGGGCCTCGCGGTCGAGCGCCTCCTTATGGGCGATGACGACATCCTTGCGGGTGTGCTCAATCTTGTCCAGACGCTTGGCCAGGGTGGCGAGTTCATTCTCCAGGTCCTGAACCTCGCGGTAGTCGGAGCCGTCGACGTGGCGCTTCTTGGCAGCTTCGATGGCGTTATTGGTCTGAATCTCGGTGGTGTTGAGATCGTCGAGCTCAATGTCCAGATCCTTGCGCTGGGCGTAGAGCTTGGTCATCTCGGACTTGAGCTTCACATAGGTCTTGCGCTTGGAAGCGAGCTCCTTGAGCTCCGGCATATTGGCAAGTTCGCTCTTGTTGCGGGCGAGCTCCAAATCGATCTGTTGCAGCTTGAGTAGCGTAGCGCCGGCGCTCATAAGTTCTCTCCTTTTGTCACAGTCCACCATTGGCAAGGGTTCAGTATTTTAATCGCATGACGGGGGTTGACCCCGGCGTCAACTGCAGAGTTCATCAATATATCAACGAACGGCTCCTCAGAGCGGTCGTGGCCGAGCAAGATCACCGGCAGCCCGCGCAAGGCAAGGTCTTGCGCCACGTGGTAGCCCGCCTCGCCGGTTACGATGACATCTGCGCCCGCGGCGATGGCGAGCTCTCCAAAGTCGCCCAGGGAGCCGCCTAAAATAGCGACGGTACGGCATGCGTGCTCGGCTTCGCCCCACGCACGCGGGTCGCTGCCGAAGGCCGTGGCAGCACGGGTGGCAAGATCGCGCAGCGTGCACGGGTCGTTGAGCGTTGCAAGCGCGCCCAGGCCGGTGGCCGCGGGGGCGTCCACGTGCTCCAGTGAGCTCACGGGTGCGGCACCCAGCAGCTCGCTCAGGCAGATGCGGGCTTCTTGCGAGCGGTCCAGGTTGGTGTGGAGCGAGATAATGCTCACCCCGCAGCGGGCAGCTTCGTAGAGGGCCGCGCTGCACTGGGGTCGTGTGGCATCCGCCGGGCAAAAGGCCTCGGGTGCCTTGATGTATATGGGATGATGCGTCAGCAGCACGTTGGCGCCGGCTTCTTGGGCGCGGCGAACATTAGCCTCGGTCGCATCGAGTGCGCAGGCAACGCCGGTGATCTCCGCGGCCGGATCGCCAACGGAGAGTCCTACGTGATCCCAGCCCTCGGCGTCCGCTTTGGGATAGCGTGCCAGCAGCGCGCGCTCAAGCTCGGCGACGATCATGCGGCACCCACGATCGAGAGCAGCGTCTGGGCGAACTCGTCCAGATCGCTCGGATTCACGCGGTCATCAAAGGAAATGCGCAGTGCGCCCAATGCCTGCTCGCGACCGATGCCCATCGCGCTCAAAACGTGGCTGGGGTCCATACTGCCGCTCGAGCATGCCGAGCCTGCCGATACCTCAAAGCCGGCGGCGTCGAGCTTGATGATGAGCTCCTCGGAGTCCATGCCGTCAATGTAGATCGAAACCATACCCGGCAGACGATCGGCCTGCGCGTAGTCGCCCATCGTGGCGTGAATGCGAGGATGGGCCGTAAGCGTGGCGTAGAGCTTATCGGATAAGGCCTGTAGCGTTGTGCGCTCCTGGGCCACATGGGGCGCCAGCGTGCGGGCGGCGGCGGCAAAAGCCAGCTGTGTACGCAGGTCCTGCGTGCCCGCGCGACGTCCGGCTTCCTGTCCGCCGCCAAAAATGCGGGGGCGCAGTGGCGTGCGGGTCTTAACGTAAAGCGCGCCGGATGCCACAGGACCGCCAATTTTATGGGCGGCGACGGACATGGCATCGACGCCCAGCTCGGCGGCATCGAGCGGAATGTGCAGATACCCCTGGATGGCATCGGTGTGGAACAGGGCGCCCACGGTATGCGCGGCCGCGGCAAGCTCGCGGATGGGCTGCACCACGCCGGTCTCGTTGTTGGCAACCATGATGCTCACGAGCGCCACGTCGTCGCCTAGCAGCTCGACAAGCGCGGCAGGCTCAATGTAGCCCGCGCGGCAGGGCTGCACCAGGTCGACGGTAAAGCCGGCGGCACGCAGCAGCGGGAGGTTGTCCAGAATCGAATCGTGCTCGATGGCAGATACGATCACGCGGTTACGCATGCGATCGCGCTGACGCGCGCCCTCGGCAAGCCCGAGCAGCGCCAGCTGGTTGGCTTCGGTGCCGCCGTTGGTAAGGATGATCTCGGACGGGCGAACGCGTGCGCCAAAGCTACGGGCGATCTCGCGACGGGCGACTTCCAGGCGTGCGGCGGCCTTGCGGCCAAGCGAGTGCAGCGAGTTGGGGTTGACGCCGGCAAGCTCGCTGTCGTCGTACTCGCGCTGCGCAAGGAGCGCCTCGGCGCGCATAGGCGTCGAGGCGGCGTAGTCAAGATTCACGGGTATGCGGTTTTGACCTGCGGTCATAAGGGTTTATGCCTCCTGTGCGGCCTCGTTGCCCAGCTTCTGCAGCAGCGCAACCTCGGCAGCGGGATCTTCGGACTTAAATACGGCGGAGCCGGCCACGAGCACGTTGGCGCCTGCCTTGACGACCTCGGCAATGTTCTTGGAAGAAATACCGCCGTCGACCTCGATGAGGGGCGACACGCCGTGGCGCTCGCACATGGCTTTGAGCTCGTGGAGCTTATGCAGAGTGCCCGGGATAAAGCTCTGGCCGCCAAAGCCGGGGTTCACGCTCATGAGCAGCACCATGTCAACAATGTCGATGATGCTATCGAGCACGCAGACGGGCGTGGCGGGGTTGAGCACCACACCGGCCTTGACGCCGCGCTGCTGCAGATGCGTGAGCGTGCGGTGCAGGTGCGTGGAGGCCTCGTAGTGCACGGTGATCATATCGGCACCGGCATCGGCATACCAATCGACCGTCTCGTCGGGATTCGACACCATCAGGTGCGCGTCGACCGGCACGTCGGTGGAGCGCTTGACGGCCTTGAGGATGTCAACGCCAAAGGTGAGGTTGCCGGTAAAGTGACCGTCCATAACGTCGAAGTGCACGTAGTCGGCGCAGGCGATTTTGTCGAGCTCGCCCTTGAGGTTGGCCATGTCGGCCGAAAGGACGGACGGAGCGATTTTGATGGAACCCATGGTGGAAGCCTTTCTGCGTTAGTCGGTGAGTCCGTAGAACTCTTGGGAGGGTACGCGGTCGGTAAGAATCTCGAGCGCCCTATCCAAAGTAACACCGTTGTAGAGCGTTTGCTCCACGGCAAAGGTGAGCGGAATGTCTACGCCCAGTGAACGGGCGAGTTCGCTGACGCTGCGGGCCGCGACGGCGCCTTCGACCACCATATGCGTGCGCGTCTGATACTCGTTGAGTGACACGCCGTGGGCAAACTCGTAGCCAAAGGTGCGGTTGCGCGAATGCTCCGAGGTGCAGGTGGCAATGAGGTCGCCCATGCCGGCGAGTCCCATGCAGGTCATAGCTTGACCGCCGCGGGCGTGCACCAGACGGCTGATCTCGGCCAGGCCGCGCGTCATGATAAGGGCAAGCGTATTGTCGCCGGCACCGGTGCCGGCGGAGATGCCGCACACGATGGCGATAACGTTTTTCATGGCACCGCAAACCTCGACGCCGGTCATGTCCTGCGACAGGTAGATGCGGAAGGCCGTGGATAGGAGCAGGTCCTTAAAGGTCTCCCCTATCTGCGGATCTTTGCTTGCGATGACGGCGGCAGAAAGTCCGCCGCGGCAGATTTCCTCAGCATGGTTGGGGCCCGAGAGCGCCGCCACGCGCGACTCGTTGCCGATCTCGCTGGCGATGACCTCGCTCATGAGCAGGCCGGACTCGGGCTCAATGCCCTTGGTGAGGCACAGAACCGGCGTCTCGTCCGCGATGTACGGCGCCGCCTGGTGGCAGACGTCGCGCAGGTGCGTCGAAGGCACGGCAAAGATGATCGCATCGGCACCGTCGAGCGCCTGGGCGAGCTCGGTCGTTGCCACCACGTTGTCCGGCAGCTCGTAGCCCACCAGATAGCGAGGGTTTCGGTGCTCGCCGTTAATACCGGCGGCCGTCTGCTCGCTGTGGGCCCACATGGTCACGCGCTCGGCCCGCGCGGCGGCAAGGCCCGCGACGGCGGTTCCCCAGGAGCCGGAGCCAATCAGCGCAACATTCATGACTCTCTCCTACTTATCGTCGGGCTCGGTGACGCGCTTGGTAAACGAGAGCTTGGACTCCTTACCCGTCATGAGCTTTTTGATGTTCGCACGATGGGCCCACACCACAGTAATGCCGATCAGCGCCATGCAAAACTTAAGTCCGAGGCTGCTGTACGGAAAGACCGCGCAGGCAGCGATGGGAAGACCGATGGCCGCGGCAAGCGAGCCCACCGACACAAACTTGGTGATGGCGACGGCCACGATAAACATGCCCAGCAGCGACAGGCCAATAGGCCAGTACCAGGCGAGGATGACGCCCAGACCAACTGCGATGCCCTTGCCGCCATGGAAGTTGAGGTAGGGCGAGAAGATATGGCCCCACACGGCTGCCAGGCAGATGACGCCGAGCATCCAGTCGCCGGCGGCACCGGGGGCCATAATGCTCACGGGGAAGCCATAGCCCAAGTCGGCAATGAGCGGACGCGCGATAAGGACGCAGATGGCGCCCTTAAGGCAGTCGAGCAGCAGCGTGAGCGCGGCCACCTTGGGGCCGGCCACGCGCAGTGCGTTGGTGGTGCCGATGTTGCCGGAGCCAGCCTTGCGAATGTCGGTGTGGTTGAACACGCGGCCCAGGATCAGTCCAAACGGAATCGCCCCGATAAAGAACGAGACCACGGCGCAGATGGCGGGCAGCAGAATCGGACTAAGCATCCTTTTGCTCCTTCTTCCTAAAGAAGAGTCGAATGGGCGTGCCGGCAAAGTCGAAGGTCGAGCGCATACGGTTCTCCACATAGCGCTGGTAGGTGTCGTTGACCAGGTCGCTGTGGTTGACGAAGAACGTGAACGTCGGCGGGTTGACGCCCGTCTGGGTCACGTAGTGCATACGCAGGCGGCGCTTGCCGTCCACCACGGTATGACCGAACTCGCGCAGGTCGGTGAGGAACGTGTTGAGGCGTGAGGTGCTAATCTTCTGCGAGCGCGTCTTCTCGGCAGCGTCTACCATCGCCCAGATCTTCTCGACGCGGCGGCCGGTCAGGGCAGAGATGCGCAGGTACTGGGCCCAGGGAGCCATGACGCCCAGACGGCGGTCGATGGTCTCCATGCAGGCCTCACGCTTACGGTCGTCGTCGAGCAGATCCCACTTGTTGAGCAGCACAACGATGGCGCAGCCGCGCTCGATGGCCAAGCCCATGACCTTCTGGTCCTGCTCGGTGACGCCCACGGAGGCGTCGACGACGAGCAACGCTACGTCGGCGCGGTCGATGGCGCGCAGGCCGCGGACCATGGAGTAGTACTCGATGTTCTCGTACACGGTGCTCTTCTTGCGGATGCCCGCAGTGTCGACCATGCGGTAGTGCTTGCCGTTGCGCTCGACGACGGTGTCGATGGCATCGCGCGTGGTGCCGGCGATGTTGGACACGATGGAGCGGTCGGCGCCCAGGATGCGGTTAAACAGCGAGGACTTACCGGCGTTGGGTCGGCCGATGATGGCCACGTTCAGCGCATCGGGGAACTCGTCGGCGATCTCGTCCTCCTCCTCGGGCAACAGGGCCACGATGTCGTCGAGCAGGTCGCCCGTGCCGTGACCGTGCAGGGCCGAGAGCGGCGTGGGCTCACCGATGCCGAGCGAATAGAACTCCCAGATGCTGTCGTTCTCACGATCGGGGTTGTCGAGCTTGTTCACCAGCAGAAAGACCGGCTTGTCGCAGCGCTTGAGCATGCGGGCGACCGACTCGTCCTCCTCGGTGACGCCGGTGCGGCCGTCGACCACAAACAGGATGACGGCGGCTTCCTCGGCGGCGGCGAGGGCCTGGTCGCGAATGGACGTGGCGAAGACGTCATCGCTCTTGAGCGGTTCGATGCCGCCCGTGTCGACGATGGTGAACTCGCGGCCGTTCCAATCGGCCGTGTGATACGAGCGGTCGCGCGTGACGCCGCGGGACTCGTGGACGATGGCGTCCGAGGTCTGGGCCAGGCGGTTAACGAGCGTGGACTTGCCCACGTTGGGGCGTCCGACGACGGCGACGATAGGTTTCATCTGCTCTCCTTTAATGGGTGGGGTCAGTGGAAGTGTTAGAGTCCGCGGGCATAATGCCAAGGATATGCTCCAGGGTATCGAGCAGCTCATGCGGCATGGTCGACACCACATGAACCTCGGCGCCGCGACTGGTAAGGCTTGCGAGTAAATCGTCACGATGATACTCGTCAAGCGTCATGCCGTCAGCGTTGAACATGAGCTTAGGCACAAAGAGCATAACCCCAGAGAGGTCCTGCGGCAGCTGCTCCAGAATGTCACACGCGACGATGAGGCCGGTCACGTCCACGTTGCCGCCAAAGTAGCGGTTCTTGATGGCCGTGACAGTGCCGGCGAGACCATGCGGCGACTCCACAAAGCGGGCCACCGTGTCGCGTGCGCTGGCGCCCGAGAGGCACAGCAGGTTCTGGTTGCGCTCGGCAATGCCAGCGCGGACGCGGGCCAGACGCTCGGCGTCGGTAGCCAGCACGTCGTCGGTCTCGTCCAGATATGAGCGGATCATGCCGATGCCGTCGTAGTACTGCGGGTAACCGTCGTAAAAGTCTGCCTCGGGAGGATCGATGCCGGCGTCCAGATAGAACTCGTCGCTCATCTGAAAGGTGTGGCGGCCAAAGCGCTCATAGGCGCGGTCCTGGAACGGTCGGATCATGGCAATGGTCTCGCGCGCTAGCTCGGGCTTGTCGCTGTAGGACCAGCTAAAACGGTTCTGATGCTTGGTAAAACCAAGCGGCACAATGCCCAGGCTTGTGATTTGCTCGTGCTCCTCGCAAAAGCGCAGGGTCTTTTCCAGCTCCTCGCCGTCGTTCATGCCGGGGCACAACACGATCTGCGCGTGAATCTCGATGCCGGCGGCCATGATGGCCTCGAGCACATCCATGCCGCGCTGGGCGTTGCGGCCCATCATGCGTCGGCGGACATCGGGGCTCACGGCGTGGACCGACACGTTCATGGGGCTCATGTTGCGTTGGATGACGTTTTGCACGTCCTCGTCGGTGAGGTTCGTAAGCGTGACGAAGTTGCCCTGCAAAAAGCTTAGGCGATAGTCGTCGTCGCGAATATAGAGCGTGGAGCGGCCGCCCTTGGGCAGCATAGTCATAAAGCAGAACACGCAGGCATTCACACAGGTACGCATGCCGTCGAAGATGGGACCATCGAATTCAAGGCCCCAGTCCTCTCCCGGGAAGCGGTCGAGCTCGACGGGGGTGACGCTGTTGTCGCGCGGGTCGAAAACCTCGAGTTCGACGCTGTCGTCGTCGGCCTCCCAGAGCCACACGATCATGTCGGTGAGCTGCTCGCCGTTGACCGTGAGCACGCGCATGCCCGGCTCGATACCCACATCCCATGCGGGCGATTCGGGACGCACGTTTTTAACGAGCGCGCCCACACCCGGCTCGGGGTCGCGGCTGCGCCCGTAATCGGCCACCTCGGCGGCGTATGCGGGTACGGTCTGGTCCATGGTTAGCGGCAAAGCTCCTTGATGCGCTCGACGGCGCGCTCGATGTGTTCTTGCGGGGTGGAGGCTCCGGCGGTGATGCCGATGTGGCGCGCCTCGGCAAACCAAGCGGCCTGGAGCTCGGAAGCTTCCTCGATGTGATACGTGCGCTCGCAGGCGTCTGCGCAAATCTGCGCCAGGCGGCGGGTGTTGCCCGAGTTCTTGCCGCCCACCACGACCATGCAGTCGCAGCGGTTGGCAAGTGTGGCTGCTGCCTGTTGACGCTCACTCGTGGCGGCGCAGATGGTGTTGATCACACGCAGCTCCTGCACGCGCGGGGTGATGGCAGCCACGACCTCGGCGAGGTTCTGCGCGGTCTGGGTGGTCTGCACGACGAGGCCCACCTTGCCCTTGACCGGCAGCGCGTCGGCGTCGGCGGCACAGCTCACGACCTGCGCATCATTGCCGGCGTGGCCTAGGATGCCCTCGACCTCGGGATGCCCCGGCTCGCCTACGACCACCACGTGGTAGCCTTCGCGCACCAGGCGCTCGGCCGCCACATGAACCTTCTTCACGTAGGGGCAGGTGGCGTCGACCACGGTAAGGCCGCGCTCGCGAGCGGCGTCAATGACCTGCGGCACCACGCCGTGGGCGCGGATAATCACGGTGCCGGATGTGGCGTCGTCCAAGGTGTCGGCCAGACCGACGCCTGCCTCATCAAGCTCGCGCACCACGATGGGGTTATGGATGAGCGGACCCAAGGTATGGACCTGAGTGCACTCCCCTGCCTGCGGCGCGGCGGCCAGCGCCATATCGAGCGCACGCTGTACGCCATAGCAAGTGCCGGCGTGGGCGGCGATCTCGATGGTAGGCGCGATTGCCTGGTTGGACGCAGTCGCGGAGGTGTTCGTCACGTTCTCGCTCATGGCTAGAACCTGCCCGGATGCTCGGCGCACAGATCGTCTCGCATGGCGTAGACGCGGCTCATGGCCTCGGACTCAAACCATTCCAGGCGCTCCGTGCGCTTAAGCCCGGCCGGTGCGTCAGAAAGCGAGACGGCCTTGCCGGCGCGGATCCAGCACTTCTTGGGACGCATGAGCTTTTTGCCCGCGGGCGGGATGTCGGACCAGCCGCAGATGGCGAGCGGGTTCACAGGTGCCTTTCCCATCTGGGCGATGAGCGCAAAACCGCCGTGGACCTCGGGCTTGATCTCGCGCGAGCGGATGCGCGTGCCCTCGGGGAAGATCAGGACGTCCTCGCCGCGCTGCAGCGCATGCTGAGCGGCGCGCAAGCACTTCATATCGGCAGTACCACGCTCCACGGGGATGCCGCCAACGCGGCTAAAGGCCCAGCGCACAATCTTGCTCTTGGCGAACTCTGACTTAAAGATGGGACGAATGCGGCGACCGCCAAAGAACAGTGCCGTCTCTACAGCCAGGAGCTCGGCCATCGAGGTGTGGTTGCAGATGACCACGCTGCCGCGGCCGTCCTGGCGCTCAAACAGCAGATCGGCATCCTCGACCTTCCAGCGCCACATGAGCTTGGAGAAGGCCCAAAGGATGGCCATAACCACGACGACGGTGCCGCGGATGAGCGCCGGGAACTCGGCGTAGGGGGCGTTGTAATAGTCCTCTGGCGTCTGCTTAAACAGGCGCATGGGCTACCTCCTTTGGTTGATGAGGTCCTCGATTATCGAGACGACCTCGTCGATGGTGTGGGCGGTGGAGTCGACGTGCACGGCGTCCTCGGCGGGCACGAGCGGGGCGACCTCGCGGCTACTGTCGAGCTTGTCGCGCTGCTTAAGGGCGTCGAGCGTCTCATTGACCTCGGCTTCGAGCTGCTCGGACGTGAGCGGCTGGGCGTCGTTTTGGTGACGCTGCAGCACGCGGCGGCGGGCGCGCTCGCGCGGGGCGGCGGGCAGGAAGACCTTGACCTGCGCGTTAGGGAACACGACGGTTCCGATGTCGCGACCCTCGGCCACGATATCGCGGTCTTCGGCGGCACGGCGCTGATGGATGAGCATGGCGGCGCGCACGCCCGGATAGGCAGAGACCTTGGACACGTTGGCGTCGACCTGCGGGGTGCGGATGGCGGCCGAAGCGTCCTGGTCGTCGATGGTCAGGCGCGTGTCCTCGCCGGTGCCGTTGGTAAAGCGGATCTCGATCTGCTTGGCGAGGGCGTCGATTGCCGCCTCGTCGTCTAGATCGATGCCGCGGGCGAGCGCGGCGAAGGTGACGGCGCGATACATGGCGCCCGTGTCGAGCTTGTTAAAGCCCAGCTGGCGGGCGATCTCCTTGGCGATGGTGGACTTGCCGGAACCGGCGGGGCCGTCGATGGCGACGATCATGCAATGCTTCCTTTCGATGGTTGACGTGCTGGTATGGTTCGCGGGCGTTGGGGCGCGGCTTGTTGCCTAGCCCGTGTAGCGCTCGCGATAGGTGTTGCGCTTGGGTGCGGAGCCGTGGCTGCCGTGGTGACGCGTGCGGCTGGCGGGCGTGTCTTGGGGCTTGCTGCCGTTGCGCTTGGCGCTCGCCTGCTTGGGCGGGATGCCACCGCTTTTGAGGATCTGCACCTCGCGGTCGGTGAGCTCGCGCCACGAGCCCTTGGCCACGTCCTTGAGCTCCAGGCCGGCAAAGTTGCAGCGGTGCAGACGGATTACCGGATGGTGAATCTTGCTCAGCATGCGCTTGACCTGGTTCTTGCGTCCCTCGCGGATGATGACCTCCACGGCGGTGGTGCCGGGCTTGATGCCTTGCGGAGCCACGGCCTCGGCCTCGCGCGCGTTTATGACGCGGCAGATCGCCGGCTGGCACAGGCCGTCGTCGAGCTCGATGCCGCGACGGAGCGGCGTGAGGTCGCGGTCGGTCAGCTGCCCGTCCACGAGTGCCTGGTAGGTCTTATAGACATGCTTGCTGGGGTGCAGCAGGTCCTGCGACAGGTCGCCGTCGGTGGTAAAGAGCAAAAGGCCCGTGGTGTCGCGGTCCAGACGCCCCACCGGGAAGAGCCCCGGAAAGCGGTCGCGCGGGACCAGGTCGGCCACGCAAGGGCGCTCCTGTGGATCGCTCATGGTGGTGAGGTAGCCGGTCGGCTTGTAGAGCATCAGGTACACGGCGCCCTGGTTGAGCTTGACGGGCATGCCGTCGACCTCGATATGGTCGCGGTCAACATCGACCTTGGTGCCCAGCTCGGTCGCGACCTGGCCGTTGACGGTCACGCGGCCGGCGGTCATCAGGTCCTCTGAGCCGCGGCGGCTTGCCACGCCCGCGCGTGCCAAAAAGCGCTGCAGGCGCATGGTGTGCGGATAGACGGGCCGGGCGTCGGCTGCGGGTACTGCGTTGCCCATGGCGCGCGTCTCCCCCACTTCGTTAGTCCTCGTCATGCAAATCCTCCGAGGTCTCGTCGACGACCAGGGTCTCCAAGTCCTCGACTGCCTCAACATCTTCAACATCGTTATCGAGTAGTTCGCGCTCTTCGTCCAGGTCCTCGGCCTGCTCCTCGAGCGTGGACTGAATACTGCGGCCGCTCAGGCGCTCGCGGATAAACTGACGCGACTGCTCGTCGGGGGCAAACTGCTCCAGGTCGGGCAGGTCGCGGGTGGAGCGCAGGCCGAACTTTTCCAAGAAGGCGTTGGTCGTGCCGTAAATGATGGCCTGACCGCGCTGGGGGTCACGGCCGAGCTCGCGCACCAGACCCTTGTCCACGAGCGACGCGATGACGCCGTCGGAGTTGACGCCGCGGATGCCCTTGACCACCTCGCGCGTTACGGGCTGGTGGTATGCGATAACGGCCAGGGTTTCGAGCGCCGCCTGGGACAGCTTTTGTGTGTCCCAGCTCAACACATAGGCCTCGACCACGTCGTGGTAAGCGGGGTGCGTGAACAGGCGCCAGCCGCCGGCGACCTCGCGCAGCTGAAAGCCGCGGTTGGCCTCCTCGTACTCAACCTTGAGCTCGGCGAGCAGCGATGCGCACTCGCCGGGGGCGATATCCAGTGCGCCGGCCAGCGCGGGCGCACTCACCGGGTCGCTCGACACCAGCAGCAGCGCCTCGAGGGCGCCTTTGAGGCTGTTTGCCTCCAGCGTGGAAAGGGTTGACATGGTTGCGGCTCCTATTCGGTGAGCTCGGGGCCCTCGCCGGGCACGTAGGCCTCGGCCCCCTCGACTCGGTTGATGCTGATGGTTCCGAAGATCTCGTCCTGGCTCAGCGTGAGCGAGCCGCGCTTGGCAAGCTCAAGCATGGCCAGGAAGGTGACGACGAGCTGCTCGGTGGTAGCGTCGCCGTCCAGTAGCTCGCGGAAGGTGCAGGTTTGGTGCGCCATGGTAAAGCGGTCGACCGAGGCCACCGTCAGGTCGAGCGGTACGCGATGCGGCGCCACATGCTCGGCTTCCAGCAGGAAGGTCTGGCGCTTGCCGTCCAGGTCGGCGCAGATGACGGCCAGGCCGCGCAGCGTGATGCCGGCAAGATAGTCGGGCATAAGGCCTAGGAACTCGGGGTCGGGGCCGGCCACGCGCGGATGCATGCGGCTTTCGGCCTGCATGCGCGCACCGAGGGCCGCAGCCGCGCCTTTAAACTGCTTGTAGGCAATCAGGCGCTGGATCAGGACCTCACGCAGCGCGTCGCCGTCAAGCGTGCTGAGCTCCTCAAGGTCTTCGTCGAACTCGTCATCGTCGTCATCGACTTTGCGCGGGGCCTCCTGCGGCACCAGAGAGGCGGCCTTGATATCCAAAAGGGTTGCCGCGACCAGCAAAAAGTCGCTCGCCACGTCCAGGTCCAGCGCCTCGATGCGCTCGGCCTCGGCCAGGTATTGCTCGGCCACCTCGCTGATCGAGATGGCGCCGATATCAACTTTTTGGCGGGTTACCAGCTGCAGCAGCAGGTCGAACGGTCCGCTGTAGACCTGCGTCGACACGCGATACGACATCTTCGACCTCCTTTGACGGCGCCTTCGCGGCGCGGTTTGAGTGCATGTTACGACCGTTTTGCACGGTCGACCTGTAAGTTTACCTTAGATGCCGGCGATTGCGAAGTTGAGCAGCTGCTCAGCGAGCGGATACACGGTAACGTCGAAATAGCGGTCGATTACATCGATGCCGGTCCACATGGGCAGCAGGTACAGCACCAGGATGAGGATGGGCATAGCGTATTGCTGCAGACGGTAATAGTTGTTGAGCGCCTTGCCCTTGAGGAAGGGCACGATGATCGATGAGCCATCGAGCGGCGGGATCGGGATGAGGTTGAAGAACGCGAGCGACAGGTTGACCACGATAAAGGTGGCTCCGAAGTTCATGATCTGTGACGCCAGGGCAAAGGACATGCTGGTGTAGAGGCTGCCATAGGCTAGGCGCATGAGGACCGCGGCAAGACAGGCGAGCGCGATGTTCGATGCGGGGCCGGCAACGCTCACCAGGACCTCGTCGCGCTTGGGGTGCTTGAGGTTGTTGAGGTAGACAGGCACCGGCTTGGCAAAGGCGAACACCGGGCCTCCGGCGGCGAGCATCAGCAGCGGCAGGAGAATGGTACCGAATGGGTCGATATGGTTGAGCGGGTTGAGCGAGACACGACCGCGCGAACGGGCCGTCTTATCGCCGAGTGCCCAGGCCGCGGCGGCGTGCGCGCTCTCGTGGATGACGATGCCCACAATGACGGCGACGGCGCTGGCGAGCAGGTTCATGATGTAGCTGCTGGACATGGCGCTCCCCTAGCGGACGCGGCGCGAAGCGCGCGTGAGCAGGTAGTCAATTACAAACAGAATGACGGCGACGATAGCATAATCCAGGCGGAACACACCGCCAAAGGGCGACGTGATGACGCCGTAGCCGGCGATGGCGTTCGGCAGCGCGCGCGAAAGCTCAACGACAAAGCCCACGATCTGCAGCTTGGCGGTGAGGCCGCTAAAGCACAACAGCACGGTCATCGCACTCATAAAAATGCCGCAGCTGCGACAGGCGATGGCGATGATGCTCATCGCCACGGCAGCGGCCTTACGAGAGTTCACGTGCGGTCTCCTCTTCGATCTGGGTGGAAAGCTCCAGCCATTCGTCCTCGAGCTTGGGCAGCTCTTGCTTAAGGCCGTTATATTCCCCCAGCGCGGCGTTGAACTTGTCCTGATCGGCATAAAGCTCTTCGCTTGCCATCAATTCCATAAGCTCGTCATAGCGGGCTCGCTTTTTATCGAGCTCCGTCTCGATCTTCTTGAGCTGGTTGCGCACGCCCTTGAGCTTTTTGTTGAGCGCGGCACGGGCCTGAGC
>DAWBYD010000336.1:0-1645 GCA_052278285.1 Collinsella sp.
CCTGTACATCGTCGGTCGCTACCTGCTGAGCCCGCTGGTCATGGACCTGCTGGCCGATCAGCAGGCCGGCAAGGGCGGCGAGATCCAGCTGACTGACGCCATGGCCCGCTCGCTCGACCGCGAGGCCATGTACGCTGTCGTCATCGACCCGCTGTCGGGCTACGACACCGGCACGCCTTCTGGCTGGATGGCCACCAACGCCCTCATGGCTGCAAGCGATCCTCGCTTTGCCGGCGCCTTCTGGGACGCCATCGACGAGCGCGGCGGCTTGATGCGCAAGTAAGCCTTCGGGCATCGACATTTACGGGCGCGGACCTCGGTTCGCGCCCGTTTTTTATAAGAGCTTCGATTGTCGACTCTCTGTTCACAGAAAATATATGAACAGATGTTCGATACACATACATTTACCTGCGTATTTTCTGTCGAAAAACTTTGCTACTCCAAAAACTCAATCGCGTCAAGGCTTTTCTTGCCCAACGGTCGGTACCTGATAAACTATTAGGTTGCGATAACTGGCGAAGCTATGCCTCGCCAATCCACCGAGCATTTCCGTGAAGGAGGAAAAACCTGGTGACCTACGCATATACTGCCACTGAGCGCAAGCGCGTCAGCTTCGGGAAAATCCCGGAGGCCATGGAGCTCCCCAACCTTATCTCTGTTCAAAGGGAATCCTTTGAGCGTTTTAAGGACGAGGGTCTTCGTGAGGCGTTCAAGGAATCCAGCCCCATCCAGAGCCAGAACCATGTTCTCGAGGTTACCTTCGGCGAGCATCAGTTCGGGGACCCCGCGCACACCGTCGAGGAGTGCCGCGAGAAGGACATGACCTATCAGGCTCCGCTTCTGACCGACGTCCGTCTCACCAACAAGGAGACCGGCGAGATCAAGGAGCAGCTCGTCTTTATGGGCGACTTCCCCATGATGACTGATCAGGGCACCTTCATCATCAACGGTACCGAGCGTATCGTCGTCTCGCAGCTCGTCCGCTCCCCGGGCGTGTACTACAGCTCCGAGATGGATTCGGGCAAGCAGATTTACAAGGCCCAGATCATCCCGTCCCGCGGTGCCTGGCTTGAGTTTGAGGTCGACAAGCGCGACCAGCTCATGGTCTCCATCGACCGTAAGCGCAAGCAGAGCGCCACGATGTTCCTGCGCGCCCTTGGCATCGCCGTCACCAACGACGACATCATCGAGCTTCTCGGCAACTCCGATGTGATCAAGCGCACCCTGGAGCGCGACACCGCCCTCACCCGCGAGGATGCCCTTATCGAGATCTACCGTCGCCTGCGCCCGGGCGAGCCTCCCACCGTGGATGCTTCCCGCAGCCTGCTCGAGGGCCTGCTCTTCAACCCGCAGCGCTACGATCTGGCCCGCGTCGGTCGTTACAAGGTCAACAAGAAGCTCAACCTCACCACCGAGGAAGAGGTCACGGTGCTCACCGACGAGGATATCGTCGCGACGCTGCGCTACCTGCTGTCCCTCGCTGCCGGCGAGCAGGGCTTCAAGGTTGACGACATCGACCACTTTGGCAACCGCCGCATCCGCACCGTCGGCGAGCTCGTCGCCAACCAGTTCCGTATCGGCATGAGCCGTATGGAGCGCGTCGTCCGTGAGCGCATGAGCTCCCAGGCTGTCTCTTATACACATC
>DAWBYD010000337.1:0-4307 GCA_052278285.1 Collinsella sp.
CCGCGATGCCACGGGCAAGCAGGTCGCGGCCAAAGTCATCGCAGCCAAAGGGATGCGCGGGCGAAGGTGCCGAAAGTCGCAACGTCATCTCCTGCGCATTGGGATTAACCGTCCACACCAGCGGACCGACGAGCGCGATCAGCGCAATCGCCAGGAAAATGCAGCCGCCGACCACAAACCCCTTGCTGGCAAGAGCCTTCTTAAAGTTTGTCATCATGCATCGCCCCATTTGCGAGCGCGCGGGTCAAAAGCGCCGTAGGCAAGGTCGACAGCCAGATTGATCACCGAATTCAACAAGGCGATGACCAGCAGCACGCCCTGAATCACCGGATAGTCGCGACGCTCGATAGAGCTCGTGACCAGCTGGCCCAAACCGGGGATGTTAAAAATGGCCTCAGTCACCACGGCGCCCGTAATCAGGGCGCCGAAAGAATAGCCGACCGAGGTGAGAATCGGCAGCGCTGCGTTGCGCAGGGCATGGGCCAGCACCACGCGAACCTCGGAGACGCCCTTGGCACGCGCCGTCTTGACGCAGTCGAGCTGCATGGCCTCGATCACACTCGCACGCGTCATGCGCATGAGTAGCGCGGCCTGAACGCATCCAAGCGATATGGCCGGCAACGCAAGATAGCGTAAATGGCTGAACCAGCCCTTCGATAGCGGCGCATAGCCGGCCACCGGGAGCACACGCAACGTGACGGCAAACAGCCACATAAGCATGAGCGCCATCAAAAAGCCGGGGATCGCCACGCCCAAAAGAGCAACGACACGCAAGACCGCGTCGGCGCGCGATCCATGTTTGAGGGCAGCGACGACGCCGCAGGGCAGCGCAATCAACAGCGCGATGAGCTGTGCCAGAAGCGCGAGCGATAGCGTCGGGCCAAAGTGCTCGGCGATCGCCTGCGTGACGGGCTGGCGCATAAAATACGAATCGCCCAGGTCGCCGGTAAGCACGCCGCCCATCCACTCAACGTAGCGCTGCGGCAGCGGCTCGTTGAGTCCCAGGCTATCGTTGACGCGCTCGATCTGGTCGGCCGAAGCCTCCATGCCGAGCATCGAAGAGGCCGGGTCACCCGGTGTGAGATAGATAATCAAAAACACGACGACCGAGATGATGAGCATCACCGGAACCATCGCGCCTATACGTTTGAGCGTGTACTTCAACATGCGAGGCGTCTATTTCCCCTCTGAACGTGGACAGGATGTGGCGACCACAGGGGACCAGACCCCTCCAGCCGCCACGTCATCTATTGCATTACTCCGGACGCTTGGCATTCCAAACGATGGCGCCGTCGAGCACCTCGACGTCCTCGACGTCTGCCTGGGTGCCCGTGATGGAAGCGTAGTGGCAAAGCGGCTCGATGACGGCGATCTCATAGAGGCGCTCCTGAGCCTCGGCCCACTTCTTGGCCGCGGCGGCGGTGTCCTTGGCGGTGCGGGTCTCGGCCACGAGCTTGAGCGCCTTCTCGTCGGACAGGCCATAGAAGGCCTTGGAGACCGAGAGGGACTGGGCCGGGATGGGCTTGTAGTTGGTGGAAGCCACAAAGAGGTCCCACTGCTCGGGCTTGTTGGAGCGGATGTCCATGAAGGTCGCGAACTCGTAGCTGTCGACCTCGGCGGTGAAGCCGGCCTTCTCGAGCTGCTCCTGCAGCGCGACGGTGGCATTGTACATATCCTTGTAGTCGGGGGTGGTCAGCAACTTGACCGTCTCACCGGCATAGGAGGTCTTGGCCAGAGCCTTCTTGGCGGCCTTGGCGTCGGCCTGGTTGAAGTACTTCTTGCCCGCGTCGGTCGCCCACTGAGTGTTCTCGGGGTTGCCAAGGTTGGGATCGATGTTGAAGAGCTCCTTCTCGCCATAGGCGGCAAGAGCGGCCGCCTCGCAGTCGATAGCCATGAGAGCGCACTTGCGGATCTCCTCGTCGGCGAAGATGCCCTCGTTCATGTTGAGAAAGGCGGTCAGAACGCCGGCGTTATGGGTGTAGAGCTTGACGTCGTCGTTGCCGTCGAAGTCGTGGTAGTTCTCGGTGGGGATCTCGCCAGCGATATCGTACTCGCCGGTCTCAAACCCGCTCACGCGCGTGGAGGCCTCGGTCACGAACTGATAGTAGATATCCTTGGTGGGCGCGGAGACCTTGCCGGTGTAGCCCGAAGCCTTACCGTGGGCGGCGACATAATCCTCGTTGCGGGTGAGATGGATGTACTGGTCCTGCTTCCACTCCACCAACTTGTAGGCACCGGTACCCACGTACTCGGTCACGCCGGTATCGCCCGCGGCCTCGATGACCTCGGAGGGGAAGATACCCGGATACTGGGAGTGGTTGCCCAGGATGATCAGAAAGTCGATGGCGGGCTCGGTCAGCGTGCAGGTGACCTCGTGGTCACCCGTGGCGGCGAAGGTGGCGCCGGGCAGCAGGCTCGCGGCGCGGTCGTTGACGGTGAGCCAGCGGTTCATCGAAGCCACGACGTCCTCGGAGCCAAACTCCTTGCCGTTGTGGAAGGTGACGCCCTCGCGCAGCTTGATGGTGTAGGTCAGGCCGTCGTCGGAGACCTCATAGCCCTTGGCCAGCACGGGCTGGGGCTCGTAGTCGCTATCGAGGCCAAAGAGCGGCTCGACGACGTTGCAGATGATGTCCATGGTCACAAGCGACGACGTGGTGTGCGGATCGAGACCGTCCGGGCTCGCCGGGAGCGCGATCTGCAGCTCGTCGCGATACTCCACATCCTGGCCGGAGGCAGCGGCGCTACCGCTCTCGGCGCCCGAACCGCCGCAGCCGGTGAGGCCGAGGCCCGCCATGACGCACAGGGCAGCGGAGCCGGTCAGAAAACCGCGACGGGAAACGCCCGCCTTGAAAAGGTTGTTGTTCATTGAGTTCCTTTCGTGTCTGAACAAACGGACAGAATCTGCCGGGACGGCGAAAATCCCCGCCCCGGCAGTTATGCGAAGCCGATCGGCGCCCTGCGGTGCATCCGGACACCGACCAGCATGGCAGCAGAGAAATCCCTATCGCGTGGATAGGAACACCCGGCGGCACGGCTTAACGCAGGTGCGGCTAAATCGTCTCGAGGAAGGCCTCGATGCGGGTCTGGAGCTGACCGGCGTCCTCACCGGCGTAGTCGGTCGTGATGTGCATAAACGGAATGCCTGCCTCCTCGGCGGCCTCCTCCACGGCGAAGGACTCCATCTCGTAGAGCGTGCAGAACTGCAGGGCCACGTCGACGATGCCGTCGGCATGCAGGTCCTTGGCCATCTGGACAATGTCCTTCATACGCTGGTCGTTGGGCGTAAAGACGGCGCAGTTGATCTTAAAGTAGCGCTCGGCGATAGCATCGAGCATCTCGTCGACCGTCTCGCCGGACTCGTCGACCAGATCCTTGTAGTAGCGCGAGCCCGTGCAGGACTCCTCGCCGACCACAACGCCGCCGGCCTTCTCGATGAGGTTGAACAGCTTCCAGTTGGGCACGGCCATGGGCGTGCCGGTGTACAGGATGCGCTTGGTCCCCTTGGGCGCCACGCCCTCGCCGGCCTCGACACGCTGCTCGCACTCAGCCGCCATATCGTTGATGGCTCCGGTCAGACGCGGCGTGTCGTCCATAAAGGCGGCCTGAACGGTCAGTAGGCTGTCGAGACCGCTAATAGGTGCAGGGTCGGCAGCGCGCGTGGCAACGAGGCGCTGCAGGGCACGTCGCTTCTCATTGACGGCGTGGATGGCGGCCTTCAGACGCTCGGGCGTAATCTTGACGCCGCACTCTTCCTCGATCTTGGCGGCGAGTTTCTTGACCTCGGCCTTCCAGGTCACGAGCGTCGACTCGTCGTGCACGTTGGGAATATCCATGACGTACATGTTCTTTTGCGTTGCAAAGAACTCGTAGGCCTTCTTCTTGCCATCGCAGGTGTTCTCGCCTACCACCAGATCACTCGACTCAATGTAGGGGCAGACCTCGCCCAGCTTAAAGCCGGCAAAGCTCTTGATAAGCGGACAGGTGTTGCGCGGCAGGTGCTCCTCGACCTTATCGGTTGCCCAATCGGCACCCGAGCACAGACCCACGGGGATGCCGTCGCAGGCAAGTACGATCTCCTCGGGCACGTAGACGCAGAACGAACCGACGATCTTGGTGGCCTCGCCGGCCTCCTTCTTGTCGAGCATCTCCTTAATACGGCCGCTGTGGATGTTAGTGGCCACAAAGTCCAGGTAGGACGTGGACTTGGGGCGATTGTTCTGCGTCAGGAACATGTCGCCGTACATCTGGCCCACGGCGCCCAGCAGCATGTCGTGATCGGCAAGATTCATGCCGCGGCTCTCCCACAT
>DAWBYD010000338.1:0-6847 GCA_052278285.1 Collinsella sp.
GAAGATGTTCTGGGCCAGGACGTCGATAGCTGCGGCCTGGGTGCGCTGGTAGAGGCCGACGGCGAGGGGCTTCTCGTTGATGTTCAGCACGTCGCCGCCCTCGGTGTGGAACTGGCAGTCGCGGCGGAAGTACAGGGAGACGTCCTTGTAGTCGGGGTGGTACTTGAAGACGTACTTGCCGTACAGGGTCTCGCGGTTGCGGGTGACCGAGTACATGCGGTTGAGGTTGCCGCCCTCGCCGACGACCGCGAACGGGTCGCGGGTGAAGTAGAGGTTGGGCATCGGGTCGATGATCAGGTCGGACTCGGACTCGGAGTTGACCAGGGAGTCGAGGGTCGTGGACGCCGTGAGGGGCATGTCGATCTCGGCCTTGGTCATGCCGGCCATGGTCTTCTTGACGAACTCGAGGTTGTCCTCGATGGAGTCCAGCTTCTCGCGGACGATCTGCGGCATGTGCTGGCCGCGGATGCCGGCCTCGGCGATGTACTGGTCGGTGAACTCGGCGCGGGCGCCGGGGACCTGGTCGAACACCTCGGCGACGAGGTTCTCGAGGTAGAGGACCTCCACGCCCTGGTCCCTCAGGATCTGGGCGAAGGTGTCGTGCTCCTGCTGCGCGACCTCCAGGAACGGGACGTCGTCGAACAGGAGTCGCTCGAGCTCGTCGGGCGGCAGGTTGAGGAGCTCGTCGCCGGGGCGGTGCAGGCAGACCTTCCTGAGCTTGCCGATCTCGGAAGGCACGTGCAGACCTTTCGTCATGGCCTCCTACCTTTCTTTCGGGCCTTACTGGCCGAATGTATCAGCGCCCCTCCGTATGGGACGCTGCTTGCTGACAGCTCTAGTTATATCCAAAGACCACCCGCAATTCCACCTCGCCCCCGAACGGTCAGCAAAGTGCGATGAACGGTATATCGCATATGATTCCCCCATGATGCACTTCAGTTCTCTAAAGCATATTTTCAAAGGTAAACGTTCTTTTTTCTAAGGAATTAAGCTAGATTGCACAAATATTTTCATGTTTAAGAATTGCATAGCTAAAACGGTTTTCTGCATATATTTGTCGTTTGTCCACGATTCGATTTGGATTCGATTATATTCAGCTCGCAATCATTCTTATTCATACATCCTCATCAGTTGAGTATGGATATAGATTGTTTTCAAAACGAGTTGGACAGTTAGTCGCATGCCTTGACAGCGTAAGAAGTAGGTAAAGATACCGTTCGCACAATACGTCCGTGCCACAAGTCGACTAAATTGAGACAATAGTGAATAGGGTTAGGCTACCGTCCCCTGCGGGGACTGAACGGACAGATGCATATGCCGAGCAAAATCGAAAAAAAGCAAGCCGCCGCAAAGCTGCGCAAACCGCCGCGCGACTTCTCGTACACGCAGAACCGAGAGCTCAGCTGGCTACGCTTTGACAACCGTGTGCTCGACGAGGCTTTTGATGAGTCCGTGCCGCTGTTCGAGCGCCTTAAGTTCGTCTCGATCTTCGAGTCAAACCTCGATGAGTTCCTTATGGTGCGCGTGGGTGGCCTGTCCGACCTTGCCGAGCTCAAAAAACAACCTGTCGACAACAAGAGCAATATGACCGCCTCCGAACAGGTCGATGCCGTCATGGCCGAAATGCCCGGGCTCCTTACCCGTTGGGAGTCCATCTTTAAGAACATCGAGGGCAAGCTCGACACCCTGGGCGTTCACCGCGCGCGTGTCGATTCGCTTACGCCCGAGGAGCGCACCTTTGTAACCCGTTACTTCCAGGCCTATGTGTCGCCGGTCATCTCACCGCTGGTGATCGACCCGCGCCACCCCTTCCCCAACCTGCGCAACGGCGCACTTTACCTGGCGTGCGGCCTGGACGGCGTCACCGACGAGGAAAGTCTGCTGGGCCTGATCGAGATTCCCGCTTCGATGAACCGCGTGGTCGAAATCCCCTCGCCCACCGGGACCTACTCCTACATTCTGCTCGAGGACGTCATCCTCGCCTGCCTGGACAGCTGCTTCGGCTCCTATAAGCCGCTCGACCGCGCGCTCATCCGCGTCACCCGCAACGCCGACATCGATCCGGACGGCGAGGGCGTCGAGGAGGAAGAGGACTACCGCCAGCATATGAAGCGCATCCTCAAGAAGCGCCTGCGCCTGCAGCCGGTAGTGCTCGCCGTCTCGGGCTCACTCGAAAAAGCAACGCTCAAGACTATCCGCAAGGCGCTCGAGCTCTCGCGCCGCTCGGTCTTTACCTGCGATATCCCGCTCAACCTGGGCTATGTCTTCGGCATTGAGGGCAAGATTCCCGAGCACTTGCGCAACGAGCTGCTCTTTACGCCGTTTAAGCCGCAGCCCAACCCCACCATCGATATGGCCCGCTCCATCCGCGAGCAGGTACTTCAACACGACAAGCTGCTCTTTTATCCCTATGAGGCCATGAACCCCTTCCTGGATCTGGTGCACGAGGCCGCCTACGACCCCGAATGCATCTCACTGCGCATCACGCTCTACCGCGTGGCCAAGCAGAGCCGCCTGTGCGAGTCGCTGATCGATGCCGCCGAGAACGGCAAAGAGGTCACGGTGCTCATGGAGCTCCGCGCCCGCTTCGACGAGCAAAACAACATCGAGTGGGCCGAGCGTCTGGAAGAGGCAGGCTGCACCGTTATCTACGGCTCCGAGGGCTTTAAGTGCCACTCCAAGATCTGCCAGCTCACCTATCGCGAGGGCATGGCACTTACACGCCTGACGCTGTTGGGCACTGGCAACTTTAACGAGAAGACGGCCAAGCTCTACAGCGACTTTATGCTCATGACCGCCCATCCCGGCATCGGCGAGGACGCCAACTTGTTCTTCCGCAACCTGTCGCTGGGCAACCTGCGCGGCGATTACCGCTTCCTGGGCGTGGCGCCGGTCGGCCTGAAGCCGCTCATCATGCGCGGCCTGGATCGCGAGATCCAGCGCGCCCTCGCTGGCGAGCCCGCCCGCGTGTTCTTTAAGCTCAACTCGCTCACCGACCGCGAGGTCATCGACAAGATCGCCGAGGCATCGTGCGCAGGAGTCCGCGTGGATATGATCATCCGCGGCATCTCGTGCCTCAAGCCAGGCGTTCCGGGCAAGACCGAGAACGTGCATGTCCGTTCTATCGTCGGACGCTTTTTGGAGCATGCGCGCGTTTACGCCTTTGGCGTGGACTCGGACATGATCTATCTGAGCTCGGCCGACATGATGACGCGCAACACCGAGCACCGCGTGGAGATCGCCTTCCCCGTGCTCGACCCCACCTGCCGCGCACTGGTGCACGAGTACATGGGCATGCAGCTGCGCGACAACGTGAAGGCCCGCAGCCTCACGAGCGACGGCACCTGGGTTCCCGTGAAGCGTGCAGAGGGTGAGAAACCCTTCAACTCGCAGGAAGCCCTGCTGGAGCGCGCCTATCGCAACGCCGAGGCCGCCGCGCAGCAGCGCGCACAGGAGAAGGAACGTGTGGCCGAAGAAGCTATTCAGGCCGAGGTTGAACATGGGGCAGTTGCCAAACCGGAAGCGATTGCCGCTCCCCCGGTGAATGAGCCCGAGGCTGCCGCAGAGCCCACCGTGGAGAAAGCGCCCGAGGTTCAGAAGGTCCAGGCGACCGTCATTGAGCCCGAGCCTGCACCTGCACCTCAGCCCGAGCCGCAGGCGGCCAAGCCCACACCCGAGACGAGCACCCGTCGCGATAAGCCCGCCGGCAAGACCAAGGCCATCGAGCGCCATCGCCCCGGTCGCGTGCGCATGGGTCTGGGCCTGATCGGCCTGGGTCTTAAGACGCTCATTACCGGCAAGACGAAATAGTCTTTTGTAGAAGCAGTTTGTAGAAGCGTCCCGCATTTGAGGAAAGCCTCGGATGCGGGGCGCTTTTCCCTGCTACCATGGTGCGAACAACAACGCGAATGACAGGCAGGGATATGAAGCTCACTATAGAATCGATGACCTACGGCGCCGACGGGCTGGCGCACGCCGACAACGGCAAGGCCGTCTTTGTGCAGGGCGCCGTGGCAGGCGACACCGTCGAGGCCGAGGTCATGCAGGACGGCAAGTCGTTCATGCGCGCCCGCGCCACCGAGATTCTGGAGCCAAGCCCCGATCGCATTCAGCCTCCCTGCCCCTTCGTGGGCATCTGCGGCGGCTGCTCGTGGGGCAATCTCTCACGCACGGCACAGCTCGCCGCCAAGGAGCAAAACCTGCGCTCCACGCTCGAGCGCATCGGCAAGTTCGCTCCTGAGCAGGTCGATGAGTTGGTACAGCCCATCCGCCACACCAAGGACGACTGGGGCTACCGCAATAAAATCGAGCTGGAGCCCACCGTCGCCAACGGTCGCGTTCGTCTTGGCATGCATGGTGTCGACCCCAGCAAAATCGTGACCGTCGATGCGTGCCCGCTGTTCGATAAGCGTTTTCCCAAGGCGCTCAAATCGGTCGTCGGCGCGCTCAACTATCTGAGCGGCAGCCACGACCTGGGCCTCGAACGCGTGGGCATTCGCGCATCGCGCCGCACCAAGGCACTCGAGGTCGCACTCTGGACGCCCACAGGCTCTTTTCCTCGCTCGCAGGTCTCCCGCGTGCTGGCGGACGCCGCTCATCCCACGAGCATCGTGCGTGTGATGAGCAAGGGCGAGAAGAAGGCCCGCCGCGTCTCTAAGGTGGAGATGCTCGCCGGCGAGGGCTCGTGGACCGAGAATATCGCCGAAGGCCAGATGCGCTTATCTGCCCCGTCGTTTTTCCAGGTCAATACCAAGGGCGCCGAGATTTTGATTGAGCTCGTTATGGACGCCCTCGACCCGCAGGAAGGCGAGCTGGCCGTGGACCTGTACTGCGGTGCCGGCACCTTTACCCTACCGCGCGCCCGCCGCTGCGATTTTGTCGCCGCCGTCGAGGCCTATGGCCCGGCCGTGCGCGACCTGCGTCGCAACCTGGAGATCAACAAGCTCGATAACGTCGACGTCATCGGCGGCGACGCGGTGCGCGAGTTCCCCGATCAGGACGCCGATGTCCTGGTAGTCGATCCGCCGCGCGCAGGATTGGCGCCCGAGGCCATCGACCTCATCGCGAGTACGAGTGCCCGAGATGTTGCCTACGTGAGCTGCGACCCGGCAACTTTGGCCCGCGACCTCAAACGCTTTGTCGAGGAGGGCACCTTCTCCCCCGTAAAGATCACGCCAGTCGACCTGTTCCCACAAACCTTCCACTGCGAAACCGTCGTCCCCCTCAAGCGCAACTAGCCACTTAATCATTGCTCAGAAAAATCATTGGGTAATCGAGCGTGGCAAGCGGAGGTCTTCGGGGTATAAGACGGCTAATTGTATGCCGCCTATGAAAGGAACCCTCATGCCCAGCGTTGCCGTTCTCGCCGCCGATGGCTTTGAAACTATTGAATGCTTGACCATGGTCGATGTCATGCGTCGCGGCGGCGTGCGTGCCACGCTCGTCTCGATCATGCCCACGCGCGAGGTCGTAAGCTCGCTGCAGATCCCCGTGACCTGCGATGCGCTCTTTGATGAGATCAACTTTGACGAGTACGACTGCGTCGTGCTGCCCGGCGGCCTGCCCGGTGCCACCAACCTACGCGCAGATCAGCGCGTCTGCGACGTAGTCTGCGAGTTCGCCGCAACCAAGCACGTCGCCGCCATCTGCGCCGCCCCGTTTATCCTGGGCGAGCTCGACCTGCTCGAGGGGCGCCATGCCACGTGCTTCCCTGGCTTTGAGAAAAGCTTCCCCGAAGGCGCCTATACCGGCGAGAAGGTCACGCAAGACGGCAACATCATCACTGCCAGCGGCATGGCCCAGTCGCTCCCCTTTGCATTCGAGCTGCTGCGCACGCTCGCCGGCGACAAGGCCGTCGAGAAGGTCGCCGAGGGCATCCAACTATGATTTTGGCTTCGCAATCGCCGCGCCGCATAGAGCTGATGCGCG
Source organism: Collinsella sp. (assembly GCA_052278285.1). Lineage (GTDB taxonomy): Bacteria > Actinomycetota > Coriobacteriia > Coriobacteriales > Coriobacteriaceae > Collinsella. The sequence continues at coordinate 5,929 of DAWBYD010000338.1, forward strand.
AGGCAGGCTACAACATTCGCGTGATTCCCGCGGATATCGACGAAACGCCCTTTGATGGCGAGGCCCCGCTCACGCTTGTCGAGCGCTTGGCACGCGCCAAGGCGGCTGCCGTTGCTGCCGAGTATGCCGAGTCCAATGAGCTGACGGTCGCGGCCGACACCATCGTCACCTTTGACGGCAAGATTCTGGGCAAGCCGGCAACCGAGGACGAGGCGCGTACCATGCTCCGTGAGCTTTCAGGCCGTACGCACCAGGTCGCAACCGGCGTCTGCATCGTTAAGGCAGGCGACACGGCCGCCCCGCATGCCGCCGAGAGCCTGTCCTTTGTCGATGTGACCGACGTGACGTTCTACGAGCTCACCGACGAGCAGGTCGAGCACTACGTCGCCTCGGGTGAGCCCATGGACAAGGCCGGCGCCTACGGCATTCAGGGCACAGGCGGACGCATGCTCGTGCACGATATTTCGGGCGACTTCTATAACGTGGTGGGCCTACCCATCGCCCGTGTCGCGCGCGCGATTCAAAAACTCTCGTAATTGCATCTGGCGCTGGGTATCCCCCGGCGCCTACAATTTTGGCGTACCGTACGGATCCCGACCGGGCACAAGGCGCGGCGGAAAACCGATAGGAGTTAAACATGGATACACTGCTCGAGGCCATTGACGTCTGCGATGTCGATGGCTTTTGCTATGGCAACTATACGGACGAGGAGGCCGGCACCGGTTGCACCGTAATCGTGGCGCCCGAGGGCGCCACCGGCGGCGTTGACGTTCGCGGCGGTGCCCCGGCATCGCGCGAGACCGACCTGCTGCGTCCCGAGAACACCGTCGACAAAGTCCACGCCGTCTGCCTTTCGGGTGGATCGGCCTTTGGCCTCGAGGCTGCAAGCGGCGTCGCTCGCGAGCTTGAGAGCCGCGGC
>DAWBYD010000339.1:0-4425 GCA_052278285.1 Collinsella sp.
CGGAGATGTGTAGAAGAGACAGGGCATGGAGTAGCTTGGCGGCCACGGCGTGAACCCAGAGTATGTCGACCGCGAGCTCAACCCCGATGCGCCCGAGATTCCCGCCGGCCCTGCACCGGTCGAGGGCATCATCATGGATTTTGATACGAAGGAGGAGTAACCATGGCCGAACCCACGCTTTTGCCCGAGCGGCTTCAGTACCGCCCGACCAAGATCGAGCTCGACGAGAGCATCGAGAAGGCCAAGGCGACCCTTCTTAAGAAGATCAAGCGCTCGGTGTACGTCTACCGTGTTGACTGCGGCGGCTGCAACGGTTGCGAGATCGAGATCTTCGGTTCTATCACGCCCGTCTTCGACGTCGAGCGCTTTGGCATCAAGGTCGTGCCCTCGCCCCGTCACGCCGATGTGCTGCTGTACACCGGCGCTGTGACGCGTGCCATGCGCATGCCGGCCCTGCGCGCCTTTGAGGCTGCACCTGATCCCAAGATCGTGGTGTCCTATGGCGCGTGCGGCTGCACTGGTGGCATCTTCTACGACAACTACTGCGTCTGGGGCGGCACGGACAAAATCTTGCCGGTCGATGTCTACATCCCCGGCTGCCCGCCCAGCCCTGCGCAGACCATCTACGGCTTTGCCATGGCGCTCGGTCTGCTGGACCAAAAGCTCCATGCCGAGACCACGGTGGAGGCCGCCGGCGAGCAGGCCGATATCCTGCACCCCGGCGTGCCGTACAAGCTGCGCGTTGCCATCGAGCGCGAAGCTCGCGCCATGAGCGGCTACCGTTACGGCCGCGACCTGGCCAACGAGTTTATGGATACGCTCGAGGGCGCGCCCAAGGGCGATATCCGCGGTGCCATGGCGCTGCTCATCGACAAGCAGGACGATCCGCGCCGCGTCGAGGTGTACTCGGCGCTGCAGGATCTGGTGCTGGCCGGAGGTCGCTAGATGGAGCTCACGGACCGCTCTGGTTACTTTGCGGGCCCTGGCATGCTCGGTGGCTCCTTTGGCGATGCCTCGCGCGCAAGCGACGAGGCCGCCGAGGGCGTCGCCGACCCCTGCCTGGGCCATGCGCCCGACCAGGTGGTCTTCTATGAGCTCACGCGTAAGTTTGTGGAGACCGAGGAAGACGTTCCCCAGGAGGCCTGCGACGTGCTGTACTACACGCTCGCCGTGGGCCACCACACCGGCGTGCTCGACTGCTTTGAGCCGCGCCTGTCGGTGCCGGTGGATGTCTTCTATTCGCTCGTCGACGTGCTGCCGGAGGGGGAGGCTAAGACAAAGTTCGAGGCCATCCGCTCCTTTGGCGAGTGCCAGCTCGACAAGGCGGCGGTGCCGTCGCTGCTCGAGGCCTGCGACACGCTGCTCGACGAGCGCGGTTTTCGTGGTTCGGCCAAGGCCGGCATTTCGGTGTTCGACGACGACTTTGGCCTGCATGCCCAGCAGGTCGCGTTCTTAATGAAGTTTCGCGATCTGGTTGAGCGCGTGCGCGATGTGTCGGGCGTGTATCTGACGGGAAGGTTGCAGTAATGGGTTGCGTTGTGGATGGACGTGTGAACGGCACCCCGTTTGCGGGTATCGTGCTCACGGCGGGAAGCGTGCTGCGTGCCGACGATGCCGCCGGCCCCGTGCTCTCCAAAAAGATGGAAGACGCACCCATCGCCGGTTGGTACACCATCGACGGCGGCCAAACGCCCGAGGACGACATCATTGAGGTCAAGCGCGAGCGTCCGCCTCGTCTGGTCTTGGTCGATGCCGCCGACATGGCGCTGCCCGTCGGGTCCATCCGCTTGCTCGACAAGCGCGATGTGGCCCGCAAGTCGATGTTCACCACGCATTCGCTTCCCTTGTCGATTCTGATCGAAGAGATTGAGCAATCGTGCGATGATATCGTCTTCGTCGGAATTCAGCCGGGCGACACGGAGTTCTACAACCCCATGTCCCCGGAAGTCTTTGATGCCGTCGACGCCGTGTACGACGCCGTGGCCGCCAACGACTTTTCCCACTTTGTCCGCTTGGGACAAGAGCAGTAGGAGCACTTGTTCCATTTTGTTAGGAAAGAAGTGATTGACATGGCAGATTCCAAGGTGGAGTATCCCGCTCCCGATTGCCTGGCGCCCGCCGCGATCGAGGCCAAGACCGAGGCCACCGGCGTGACCAAGGCCAACCTGCCGGTCGCAAAGGCCTTTCTGTTGGCAATGTTCGCCGGTGCGTTTATTGCCTTCGGCGGCCTGTTCTTTACCGTGTTCTTGAGCGATAGCACGCTGGGCTGGGGCGCCCAGCGCGTCGTGGGCGGCCGGTGCTTTTGCCTGGGCCTGGTGCTCGTGCTGGTGTGCGGCGCCGAGCTGTTTACCGGCAATTCTCTTATGGTCTGCGCTCTCAAGAGTAAAAAGATCACCCTGGGCCAGATGCTCAAGGCATGGCTCGTCGTGTGGCTTGGTAACTTTGCCGGTGCCCTGTTCATCGTCTTTTTGGTGTACATGGCCGGCATTTACAAGCTCAACGGCGAGGCGGTCGCCAATTCCATGGTGAGCGTCGCCGCCGGCAAGGTGACGGTCGACTGGGTGACGATCTTCTTCCGCGGCATCCTGTGCAACATCTTTGTGTGCCTGGCCGTGTGGATCGGTACCGCCGGCAAGACCGTGGTCGATAAGGTTGTGGGCATTTTGCTGCCCATCGCCGCCTTTGTGGCCTGCGGTTTTGAGCACTGCGTCGCCAACATGTACTTTTTGCCCATGGGTGCCGTGATGCACGCGTGCGGCTCTGGTGCCGACGTCGCCGGCGCCGATGCACTCAACGCCGCGGGCATTGCGTTTAACCTGTCCGCCGCTACGCTGGGCAACATCGTGGGCGGCGCGGTTCTGGTCGCGCTCGGCTACTGGTTTATCTACGCCAAGAAGTCCGAGGCGTAAGGTATCGTCTGTTTGACGTTGGGCCTCCCGCGGGGCATTGCCGTGCGGGAGGCTTTTTGGGTCTGGGGCTTGTTGCCGGGCTTTTGGCTTGTTGTGTTTGGCTGATGAAAGGGGTAATCGAGATGGCATCTGCTGTTAAGCGTGACGGTCGCGCCGTGGTGACCACATGCGGGGGATGCTATGCCGATTGCGCCTTTGCGGCACACGTTGAGGACGGTCGCGTGGTGGCCGAGTTGCCGGTGCCGGGGCATCCGTGCGCGGCGCGTGCCCTCTGCGCCCGCGGACGGCATCGCCTGTCAATGCCGTTTGACGAGCGTGACCGGATTTTGCATCCCATGCGCCGACGAGCTGATGGCTCGGGGTTCGATGCGATTTCGTGGGATGAGGCGTTCGCGCAGATCGCGGCGCGCCTTGGGGAGATTGTTGACGAGCGCGGGCCTCGTTCGCTGGGCATGACGCTCGGCGTGCCCTCGTTCGACCGCTACTGGGCGCATCGTTTTATGCATGCGCTGGGCTCGCCCAACGTATACGGTGCCGACGGTGCCTGCGAGGTAAGCCGACTTACCGGTTGGGAGCACAGCCTGGGCTATAGTCCCGCCTCCGACCTGGCGCATACCGATTGCATCATGTACCTGGGGCGTTCCATTGTTGATTCGTCGACGATGGGGGCCGTTGATGTGCTCAACGATGCGCGCCGGCGTGGGGCGAAGATCATCGTGGTTGACCCCCGGCGCAGCGGCTCGGCTGCGCTTGCCGACCGCTGGCTGCGCGTGCGCCCGGGCTGCGACTTGGCGCTGCTGTTGGGTATTGCCCATGTCTTGATTGCCGAGGATCTGTATGACCACGAGTTCGTGACCCGCTATACCACGGGTTTTGACGAGCTGGCGCAGGCGGCCGCTGCTTGGACGCCCGAGTGGGCTGAGTCGATGTGCGACGTGCCGGCCGCAGAGATCGCCGCCACGGCGCGCGATCTAGCTGCCGCGGCGCCTGCTGCGGTGGGGGACGCCGGCTTTCATGGTGGTATTGGCATCGCGTATGCCAACAGCACCCAGACCGCGCGCGCGATTTGTCTGGTCGATGTGCTGCTGGGCTGCATCGGACACGCAGGCGGCGCGCTCAATCCACCTACACCGCTTGTGCTGGGCGACCTTGATCCCGCACGTTTTGCGACGCCGCCGGTGCCGCGCATATCCAAGCTGGGATCCGAGCGCTATCCACTGGTCGATCCGGTGCGCGGCCTGTGCACGACCATCGGTCAGTCGATTCTTGCCGGCGATTTGCGTGGACTCATCGTCTATGCCAGTAACCCCGGTGCGGGCTATGGCAATGCGCAGGCTTGGTTGGGTATTTTGCAGCAGCTCGACTTGCTCGTGACGATTGATATTCGCTGGTCCGAGACGGCGCGCGCTTCTGACTTCGTGCTGCCCGATGTGACGTATCTGGAGGCCGACCGTGGCTTGGGAACGGTGACAGGCGCCAACGATGTGCGCGTGTTCTACCGCACCGCCGTGCTGCC
>DAWBYD010000340.1:0-15750 GCA_052278285.1 Collinsella sp.
ATGGAGCGTGCGGGGGCGCTTCAATTCAACCTCCCTCGACAACCAAAACGGGACCAGCAACCCCCACGACCAAAGGGCAAAATTCCAAGTGAGTAGACTTTTTACGATCTGCCGAGCACACCCAAAACCGCCACCCCTGTGACCTGCGGTTTTACTAGAGCAGATGCGCTTTGTGCTCGTCTTGCATCAAAAAGTCTACTCACTTAGTCCGAATCGAAGCCAAACGGATCCAAATAGATGACAAATTAAGCCAATCCGCAGCAAAAGACGCGTGAATCAGTGCTTCTCGCGGCGGATTGACGCTACAAAGCGGCCAAAATGTCGGTCAGATTATCGATAACGGCATCGGCTCGCGATTGATCGAGGTTGACACCCTCGTGCGGACGCAGCGCCAGGACGCGGGCGCCGGAGCGCTTGCCGGCCTCGATGCCCAAAGGCGAGTCCTCGATAACCAGGCACTCGGAAGGCGCAACCCCCAGCGCCTCCATGGCACGCAGGTAGATCTCGGGGTCGGGCTTAAACGCACTGCACTCGTGACCGCTGATGGTGTAATCCAGCACATCGGCAATGTCAGCGATCTCCACCAGCTCGTCAATCAACTCGCGATAGGACGAGCTTGCGATGGCACACTTCACGCCGCGCTCGTGCAGCTCACGCATCACCGGCTCCGTCTGCTCGTTGAGCAGCTCGGCATACGGAACGGGGTGATCCGGGCTGTAGACCTGCTTGTACTCCACGCGCAGACGCTCGCGCAGCTCAATATCGTCGGGCACCAGCGCCTTCCAAATGGCGGGCTCGTTAGACCCCGAAAGATCGGGAATCTCGTCAAAGTGGAAGCCCTTCTCTTCCATAAATGCCACGCGGCGACGGTTGTAGAACCACTCGGTATCGACCAGCACGCCGTCCATATCAAACAGCACTGCCTTGATCATACGCATCTCCTCCCACCTGCCAAAAAGGGACAGGTTTATTTTGGTAGGTTTTATCTGGGGTTTTATGACGCGACAGACACGCCCTCCCCAGAGCAAAAAAGGGGATGGGGCGCAAACCCCATCCCCTCTCAATCAACCCGTAAGGTCTACTTACTTGTGATTAGTAGGAAAGCTTCCACATGTAGCGACGCATGGTCAGCGGGTGCTGACGGGCCTCGGCGATCTGGTTGCCGTACTCGCGCATAACGGCGAGGTGCAGCAGCGGGTTGAAGTAGGTGATGACGCTCGCGGGCACGGCGTCAGCCAGGCCGTAGTCCTTGGAGTCGATCAGAGCGACCTTGGCACCCATGCGCTCAAGGAAGGTGAGGGCGCGAGCGTCCATCGGACGGGTGGCGCCATCGGACATGAAGAAGACGTAGGGCTTACCCTCGGTGGAAACCTCGAACGGGCCGTGGAAGTACTCGCCGGTGTTGTAGGCGGCGGCGTCGATCCACTGCATCTCGGTGAACAGGAAGGCGGCGTGAGAATAAGCCATCTTCTCGGAGGCACCGGAAGCCATGAAGTAGATCATCTTGTCGTCCTTGAAGTCCTCGGCGAACTTCTTGGCGAGCTTCTTGCAGTGCTGAGCGGCGTTCTCGCAGAGATCGAAGATGTTGGTGAGGCCGGTGATCATGTCCTCGTAGTGGTCATAACCCTCGGTCTGCTGAAGGATCTCGAGAGCAAGAGCGATGGCGTAGCCGGGCTTCTCGCACTTGGCAGCGTAGTTGGCGTGGAAGCCGTGGACGATGACGTGGTCGGCGTCGACGGTCAGAGCGGAGCCAGCCTTGTTGGTGAGGGAGACGACCGGGCAGTTGTGCTTCTTGGCGGTCTTGTTGGCCTCGACGGTCTCGGGCGTGGAGCCACCGAGGGAGCAGGTGATCACGAAGGTGTGCTCGTTGACCCAGGAGGGCGTGTCGTAGTTGAACTCGTTAGCGGTGAAGATCTGAACGTTCAGCTTGTCCGTGTTGTTGGCCAGGAAGTACTTGGCGGGGTACAGGTCGGACATGGAAGCACCGCAGCCGACGAAGGCGACGCTGTGGATCTCGTGGTTGGACAGGACGTCAGCGACGATCTGCTTAGGGAGGTTAAGGTCGATCTCGTACATCTGACACATTCCTTTCGATTTTTGCGGCGCCACATTGCCGGGCGCACGCAGGGTTACCGTGATTTGGACCGAGTCGCCGGCCCGTTGAGGATGTGACAAAGGGACTGCCCTTTGTCACGTATAGGGATGGAAGCCTGCCTGGGGTATGGGATGCCAGGCAGGCTCCCCGGGGAAAGCGGTTAGACGCTTGGTCGCGACTAGGCCAGGATGCCGGCCGCGGAGAGGGCGATGCCGCCCACGATGGCGATCACGAGAAGCCAACCGGTGTTGACGTTCTTCTTGATGAGCCAGTACATAAGGCCGGTGAGGCCGAGGGAGATCATCTGAGGCATCATGCCGTCCAGGATGTCCTGGATAACGACGGTGCCCTCAGCGAACTGCAGCGGGGTGGTGGCGCCGATCAGCGTAGCGATCATGCCGCCCACGGACATAAGACCCACGATGCCGCAGACATACATGAGCTTCTCCATGAGGTCGCCGCCCTGAAGCTTGCTCAGGTACTCGTGACCGCCCTGATAGCCCATCTTGGCTGCGAACCAAGTGATCAGCACGGAGGGCACGATGGAAATGAGCATGGCCAGGATCGGGCCCATGATGGAGCCCTGCTGAGCCAGCTGAACGCCCAGGCCAAAGGCGATAACGCGGATGGTGCCCTGGAAGAAGGAGTCACCGATGCCGGAAAGCGGACCCATAAGGGAGGTCTTGACCGCGTTGATCGAATCGGGATCGAAGTTCTCGGGATCCTTGGCGTACTCCTCCTCCATGGAGGCGGCGAGGCCCAGGATGAAAGCGCTCGTCTGCGGGGTGCAGTTGTAGAACGCCATGTGACGGTGGTAAGCCTCTTTCTTAGCAGCGAGCTGCTTGGGGTCGGACTCATCCGGATAGAGGCGATCGAGCGTGGGAACCATGCCGTAGAGGAAGCCCATGTTCATCTGACGCTCGTAGTTCCAAGAGGCCTGGATGGCCCAGGAGCGCCAGAAGAACTGGCTGACCTTCTTGTTCAGGGACACGTCCTTGGTTGCGGTTGCCATAGTGTGTTCCTCCTTAGTCTTCGTCGTCTTCGAGCGGATCGTAGTCGGAATCGACACCGGCGGCTGCATGGGAACCGTTGAACTTGAAGCCCATGAAGACGACAGCCAGGCACACACCGATCAGAGCGACCGCGATGACGGACAGGTTGAGGTAAGCGGCGAGCAGGAAACCAATGAACAGGAACGGAGTCATACCCTTCTTGATCATCATGGTGAGCAGCAGGGCCAAGCCGTAGGCGGTCATGATCTTGGTCGAAACGTTAAGACCAGTGGACAGCCACTCGGGAACCATGTTGACGATGGCCTGAACCAGGTCGGTGCCAACAAAGACGGCGAGGAAGATCGGCAGGAAGTACATGACAGCGTACAGACCGGAGCCGGCGCAGATGTGCATACGGTAGGCGGTCTTGAACTTTCCGTTATCGATCGCGCTATCTGCCACATGGGTGAGGGCGGCGATGATGGAACGGAACACGATGCCGAGGAGCTGACCCAAGACGGCGACCGGGATGGCGATCGTCATGGCGGTCTCGGCAGAAGCATCGGTCAGGCACGCAAAGGCAGCGGCCACGATGCCGCCCAGGACCATATCGGGCGGAACGGCGGCGCCGACCTGCACCAGGCCCATGGACACGAGCTCGACGGCGGCACCGACGGCAAGGCCGGTAGGCACATCGCCCAGCAGCAGACCGACGAGCGTAGCGCCAACGAGGGGCTGCTCGAAGTTAAGACGACCGAGCAGGCGGGAGTCCCACATGCAGAACACGCCGACGAGGCCGACGAGCACCGCACTGATGAACGTATTCATACCCTTCTCCTTTCAGTCAGGCAAAAGCCTGGTTGATTACAGCTTGGCGTCGATGTCGACGCTCTGATACGTAGGGGTCTGCTGGACATAGAGCTTGATGCCCATGTCGAGCAGCTGGTTGACGTCGGCCTTCTGGGTGGCGTCGAGGAAGACGGAGCTGTCCTTGCCGCCAATCTGATCGGCACCGTCGTGGTTGGCGGTGGCGCCCAGGTTGATGGCGTCGAGCTTGTAGCCCTGGCAGAACTGCAGCATCTCGGCCGTGTTGCCAAAGACGAACATGACGCGCTCGCCGAGGGTGTTGAGCTTGTCCATCTTGGCGAGGGCACGCTCGACGGTGAAGACGTTCAGGCGCACGCCCTGGGGCTTGGCCAGCTTAAGAGCGCCCTTCTTGATGTCATCGTTGGCGGCAGCGTTGTCGACGACGATGATGCGCTCGGCCTGAACCTTGGTGGTCCAGGTAAAGACGACCTGGCCGTGCAGCAGACGGTAGTCAAGACGTGCGAGGACGATCTTGGCGGGACCGGAGCTGTGACGGGACGCCTTGGCCTTCTTGGCGGGAGCCGCGGCGGCCTCGACCGGTGCGTTGGGGTTGGTCAGACCGGTGCGGGCCTCATTGATGAGGGCCGCGAGCTCGGCGCCCTTGACGGGGGCGGGGCTCATAGCAAGCGTGAGCGCCAACGGGATGTTGAAACCGCTGACAACCGTGAACTTCGTGCCGTTCTTGGAAAGCTCGACCATGCTGTTGTTGACCGAGCTGCCGAGCATATCGGTCAGCACATAGACGGTGTCGTCCGCGTTGAACGTGGCGATCATAGCCTCAACCTTATTGGTGATGGGCTCCTTGTCGTCACGAGCAAGCGACACGACGTGGACGTTCGACACGTCGCCGAGAACCATCTCGAGCGTGTCTTTGGCGCCTGCGGCCAGGCCGCCATGAGATGCGAGAATGATCTGATTCATCTTGCCTCCTCCTTTTCGTTATGGTCATTATAACGTCTTATACGTTGCTTATATTGCTAATTAGTATAAAGACCGTTCGCGGGTGAAAATCGACCGTTGACGGGTTTAACGTACTCGAAACGTTGGACTGGGTAGGCCGGCGCTAGCTGGATAACCCCAGGTCAGACCCTGCGCGCAATCCCCTATCGCACGAAGTACCAGGGGCTTTCCTGTACGGTGGGTTCCAGCGCAATGCCGGTGCGTTCCTTAAACAGATCCATGTCCTGAGATTTTTCGGTCCACCACGCGTTGGGCTTAAAGGTCATGCTCTCAATGACATGACCGACAAACACACTGTTGCGCAGCTTGGAGAAGTCGGTGTTCATAATCAGGATGGACGCGAGCACCAACACGATGCCCAGGACTTTAATCGCGCCGGCGGGCTCGGCGTAGACACCAATGCCCACCAGTACGGTGACGACCGTCTCGAAAGACATTACGACGGGAACTTTCGATGTCTCGAGCCCCATGGACAGACCCTGCATATATAAGATGTAAGCAACGGCTGTGGGGATGAGTCCAAAGCCAAGGAACAGCAGCAGCAGCTGTGGCGACATTGCCGCGGCGACATCCGGCCACGGAGCCGCGATAGCTGCCATAACCGCACCGCCAAAAACAAAGCCCCAAAACGTGACAGCCAGCGGGTGGACCGTCTTGGTTGCTATTCGGCTAAACACCGCGAGCGACGCACCACAAAGGCCTGCAATCACGCCCGACGTGACGCCCCAAACCGAAAAATGAAAACCGGAAAGGTCGCCATTGGTCACTGCAAGCACGCAGCCTACGATGTTAAAGACAATGGCAACGAGCTTGTTGGGGGTCACGTCCTCGCGATAAAGCACGCGGCCGAGCATGACGCCAAACACCGGCGAGGTGTAGAGCAGCACCGAGGCCGTGGACATGCCCACCTCGCCCATGCACTCGTAATAACAGGTGTTGGCGGCGGCCAAACCGACGATGCCGACAAGCGCACAGGGAACAAGCTCTTTAGGGCTTGCCTTGAACAGGGCCAGCGGACCCTGAGCCACGGTAGACCCCTCACCCGGACGGCAGCCCATAAACATCAGGACCGGCGCCAAGATAAGCGCTCCGACCAACAAGCGAAAGGCAGCCATGCTCTGGGACGAAACGCCCATGGCCGAGATGCCGTTTACAAAGATTCCGATGCTGCCCCACATAAGCGCGGCGATCAGCACCAGCACATAGCCCAGATTGCTCTTCTTCAACGCAGCCTCCTCGGTATTGTTTCCAATATGTTTCGTACTACGTTATAGTCGTTATATACATTTTTCAAGACACAAATCGCCGAACGGAAAAATCTGCTTCCCCACATACTCATTGGGGACGTTCCCAAATGACTAGTCATTTAAGAACGTCCCCAACGTCTAAGGCACCGCTGGTTGAGCATAAGTCAGCGAGCGGGCCGCATTTGAGGAAAGGTGGCGTGAAACGAAAGGGCGCTGACCTTCTGGTCGCGCCCTTGAAGTTGAACGTCAGATTGTCCAAATGCGGTCCGCGCAGCGTCGAGCCGTTACGCGGTTTGGTAAAACCGCGTAACTCTTAGTAGTCCAGCTTCCACATGTAGCGGCGCGTCATGTAGTCCTTGTGGGTGACGACAGAGAGCGCACGCATGTACACGTTGTTGAGGATCGGGGCAAAGATCAGGTGGTTGAAGTACTCGCTCACGCTGTCCTTGATGTCGTTGAGGCCGAGCTCCTTGGCGTCGAGCTGATAGACGCGCTCGCCACCGTACTGGTTGACGAAGCGGATGCCGCGCTCGTCGTTGCAGCGGCTGCGGCCGACGCTGATGAGCTGGAACAGCGAGGTGCGCTTGTCCAGGATCTCGAAGGGGCCGTGGAAGAAGTCGCAGGTGTTGATGGTGCAGGAGTCGATCTGCAGCATCTCCTGCACGTTGCAGATGCTAAAGACGTAGGCGGCACCAAAGAGCGGGCCCTGGGCCATGACGTTAATGCAGGGCTTGTCGGCGTTCTGCTCGGCCCACTTGGCGGCAAGCGGACGGGTGTACTCGACGGCCTTGCGATAGATGGGGTCAACCAGGTCGAAGGCGGCCATAGCGGTCTCGTACTCGGCATAGCCCTCGGTCTGCTGCGTAAGCTCCATGGCGATCATAGTCACGACGGCAGAGTTGGTGCGGCCCATGCAGGACTCGTCGACGGCCAGGCTGTCGTACTGGATCTTGTAGTCGCAGACCTCGGTGAGGCCGGACTCGTCAACATAGATGGCGATGGTGCTGGCGCCGTGGTCCTTGGCGACCTGGGCGGCAACGATGGTCTCCTTGGTGCCGCGCATGGACACGACGACGGCCAGGGTGTTCTCGTTGACGTAGGCCGGGGTGGCGTGCACGAACTCGTTGCTGGTGTAGCTGGAGCTCACGACCTGCGTGGCCTCGTGCTCCATAAAGTACTGGGCAGGATAGTTGCCGCCGTTGGATCCGCCAGCGCCAATCCACACGACGCGCTTGATGCCGCCCTTGTCTGCCTTGTCAGCCAAAACCTGGGAGACGACATCCTTAACCTGTTCCTGAGTAGTCATCGTGCATCAGCCTTTCTTCTCGTTTGATGCTCTCGATGGCATACAAGTTACATACATGTTTTGGTTATGTCGACTAGTTGTATGCTATATTTATCTTAGAAATTTTGCTGGTAAGGTTTTCGGTAGCTCAATACCAGCGGTTTTATTGTTGTGTTGAATACATGCTTGCTTAGATAAGCATACAAGTTAAATATAGGCTGATCGCATGAACGCTTCATCTAAAAAGAGACTGACCCAATACGAGCGCTTGGCGGGCATGCTGCGCGACCGCATCGCCTCCGGCACCTACGCACGCGGAGACAAGCTGCCGTCCGAGATGGAACTCATGGACGAATCGGGGCTGTCGCGCAGCACCGTACGCCACGCCCTTAAGGTGCTCGTTGATGAGGGCCTGGTGCGCACCGAGCGCGGGCGTGGCGCCTTTGTGGCCGACACGCCGGCGCTCCACGAGAACAACCTGGTGTTTTCGAGCTACACGACACAGGTCCAGGGTCAGGGTATGAAGCCCACCACGCGCACGGTGGACTCGGGCTTTGCCAAGGCCGCGGGCAATGCGGCCAAGTTCTTCGATGTCGCCGTGGGCAGCAAGCTCGTCAAACTTGTCCGCCTGCGTTATCTGGACGATGCGCCGCTGTGCCTGGAGACCACCTATCTACCACCGAGCTTTGAAGCACTCATCGATCGCGATATCAACGGTTCGCTCTACGCCACGCTGCGCCAAGAATTCCATCGCGCGCCGGCAGAGGGGCACAAGACCTTTGAGGTGTGCTATGCCTCGCAAAACGAGGCGTTTTTGCTCAACGTTGAGCGTGGGCAGGCGCTGATCCTGATCACCGACTACGTCTACGACACCGACGGCCGCCCGCTCCATGTCTCCAAGCGCATCCAACGCACCGACCGCGCCAAATACACCGAGCCCATCGGCTAACCTGTCCCTAAATGGTAGGTTTGGGGAGGTCGGGGAACCAGGTTGGTTTGGGTTGGTTGGGCGTGCGCTCGGCTAGGACCAACTCCATCCAGCACATGTCGTACCAGCGGCCGAACTTTTGGGCGCAGCGGTCAAAGGCGCCCACCAGGCGATACCCCATATGGGCATGGAAGTCCTGGCTGTTGTGCGTCAGGTACTCATCGTCCTTGTCGTGCGGCACGGCGATGAGGGCGCACATGTTGGTGATACCCATCGCGATCAGGCATTGCTTGAGCGCGTCATGCAGCTTGCGGCCCAGCCCGCCGTGGCGCACATCACGCGCCAGGTAGATCGATGTCTCGACCGACCAGTCGTATGCCTCGCGGCTGTTGAGCGGACTCACATAGGCATAGCCTACCGGACGCCCGTCCAGTTCCATCACCAGATACGGATAGCGCTTGAGCGTGCGCTCGATGCGCCCGGCGAACTCCTCAACGCTCGGCACCTCGTATTCGCAGGTAATCGCCGTCTGACGCACATACGGCTCATAGATGGCAAGCAACGCCGGCGCATCATCGGGCGTCGCCAGACGAATCGTCGGATCGGACATCTCGGTCATACAACCCTTCTCCCTCAAAAACAAAGGCCGCCTTGCGCCAAACCCAAGCGCAAAGCGGCCCCTCGTCATTACATCAGGCTACAGAACCGCCGCCAACGCGTCGATATCCTCCTGCGTCGTGGCCCAGCTGGTGCAAAAGCGCACCACCGTGTGGGTCTCGTCGTACTTTTCCCAGTACTCGATCGCCGCATGCTCGCGAATGCGCGCCATGTCCTCGTTGGGCAGAATCACGAACTGCTGGTTAGTGGGCGTCTCCAAGAAGAACTGGTAACCGCGCTCGTGCAGCACGCGACGAAGCGCCTGCGCGGTTTCGATCGCCTGGCGACCAATCTCAAAATACAGGCCGTCGGTAAAGAGCGCCTCAAACTGCACGCCCGTCAGGCGGCCCTTGGCCAGCAACGCACCGTGCTGCTTAATACGCGGAATGGGATGCGCCGGAGCGTGCATGCCGCAAAACACCACGGCCTCGCCGCAGAGCGCGCCGCACTTGGTGCCGCCGATGTAGAACACATCACACAGCTGTGCCAGCTCGGGCAGGGTAATATCGCACTCATCGGACGCCAGCGCATAGGCCAGGCGGGCGCCGTCCACAAACAGCGGAATCTCACGCTTCTGGCATACCGCATGAATCGCCGCGAGCTCGGCCGTGGAGTACAGCGTGCCGTACTCGGTCGACAGACTCACGTACACGGCGCCCGGGAACACCGTGTGCTCGTAGCTCTCGTTTTCGTAGAACACCTGGATATAGTTCTCGAGGTCCTCGGCGTGCATCTTGCCCTCGTAGCCGGGGATGGTAAGCACCTTGTGGCCGCCAAACTCGATGGCGCCCGCCTCGTGGCAGGCGACGTGGCCAGTCTCGGCAGCAACGACGCCCTCGTAGGGCGCAAGCAGCATGTCGATCACCGTCGCGTTGGCCTGCGTGCCGCCCACCAGAAAAAACACGTCGGCATCGGGGGCCTGACAGGCCTCACGGATAAGCTGCTTGGCACGCTCGGTGTGCGCATCGGTACCGTAGCCGGGCTGCGGCTCCATGTTGGTATCGACGAGCGCCTGCAGCACTGCCGGATGTGCACCGTGGGAATAGTCGTTGTTAAACGCGAGCATGGCAATCCTCTCTTACCGGGTATCGGTCAGATGATTCAAACGGAGCTATTGTACGCCGCTGGGATAGGCAATGCGCGCGGCAAGGCACTCAAGCGCCAGCACCAGGGCAAAGCCGCAGCTCACGTCACTCAAAAAGTGCGCTCCGATCACGATGCGGCCAAACGCGACGAGCGCCGCGACCACAGCCGCCGTCCAAAAGACCACACGACGGCGCGACGGCTTTTCCTTAAAGGCCGTCGCGGGAAGCCCAGCGAGCATGAGGCCGATCGCCGCGTGCGCCGTGTGTCCGCTCGCAAACGACTTAAAGCCGTCCTTGACTACACCGGCGGCAATATAGGCCCACTTGTCGGGGTTGCCGATCACCCACCACGGCTGAAACTCGAGTCCCTGCGTCACCTCGATCACGCGCATGCGTGGGCGCGACCACAGCGGCTTAACAATGACGTTGAGGATGATGGCTTGAGCGGCCCACACGGCCAGCACCATCAACGCCCAGCGCGTGAGCTCGTCGGGCTCGGTCGTGCGCGTGAGGCGATAGACGACAAGGTTAGCGGCGATGACCAGCACAAACGTCAGTACCAACTGAACCGCGATGAGTTTGCCGCCAACCCGCAGGGACGAAACGATCTCGTAGCCGGCCAGGCCAATGTTGACGAGGATGCCGAGCACGGCGAGCCATTTGCTCCCCCTGGAGTCGGGACGCACCGCGCGCACGAGCATAACGCCCGCGATGCTCGCCGTCAGCTCGAACGGCAGCTCGCCGGCGGCCTCGATAAAGCGACCGTACATGCTGCCGATATTGAACAGCGCGCTCGAGATCTGATAATCGAAGAAACTGCCCACGCCCAGACAAAGACACAGGACAACCGCGATAATGGCGGCATCTTTCTTATAGATGTACCCGAACATGCTTTCCTTTCGATGGGGCTGGAATCAACCTGCAACGTGGCGGGACAAAGACAACTTCATCCCGCCACGCCCCCTACTTGTTAGTCGTCGTCGCTAGCGCCCAGCTGTTGCAGCAGCATGAGCGCCGCGGCCACCGGGCCGGTGCCGTCGTTGGCGTCGAGACCGCGACCCCGGCCGCTGCCCGCACCGGCGCCTGCCTTGTAGGGTACCGACAGCTTGCGGCTCTTGGGGAAGTTCACCGCGCCATAGCGGGTCTTAAGCTCAAAGGCCACCTTCTTAGGCACGTCGACGCCCAAAAACGTGATGCGACCGCCACTGAGCGTGACGCTCTCGAGCCCCAGACGCTCGCCGCGAATGCGGATGCGCGCGCGATTGAACAGGTTGAGTCCCGCCAACGGCAGCTCGCCATGCGCGGCCTCGGTCTCTTCCTGCACCTCGTCGATGCTCTCCAGGTCCTCGGCCGCTGCGAGCTTACGGTACACGAGCACGCGCTGGTCCACCGCCGGCAGGTACTCCTCGGACAAGAAGTAGTCGGCCGGCAGGTTAATACCCACGCTCGCCGCCTCCACGCCGGCGTCATCATCGCCGCGCGCCTCGGCCACGGCCTGGCCCAGCATCTGCGTAAACAGGTCAAAGCCCACGCTCGACAGGTTGCCGTGCTGCTCGGCTCCCATAAGCGAGCCGGCGCCGCGAATCTCCAGGTCGCGCATGGCGATGCGCATGCCGCTGCCCAGGTCCTGAAACTCGGAAAGTGCGGTCAGGCGCGCCGTTGCCTCCTCGGTGAGCGGCAGCTCGCCCGGGAACATAAAGTACGCGTAGGCCTGCGTGGCAGAGCGACCCACACGACCCTTGAGCTGGTAGAGCTGCGCCAGACCCAAGCGTTGCGAATCCTCGATGATCAGCGTGTTGGCAGTCGCGTTGTCGATGCCGCTCTCCACGATGGTCGTGGCAATGAGCACGTCGATCTTTTTGGTCGCGAACTCGATCATCACGTCCTCGACCTCGCGCGGGCTCATCTTGCCGTGCGCCACGCCCACGCGCGCCTCGGGCGCGGCCTCGTGCACGCGCGCCGCGGCGTCGTCGATGGTCTTGACGCGGTTGGACACGTAGTACACCTGACCGCCGCGGCCCACCTCCAGGCGAATCGCCGCACTCACCACGTCGGGGTCGTACTCTCCCACGTGCACGATCACGGGGCGGCGCCCGGTCGGCGGCGTGGTGATCAGGCTCATGTCGCGCACGCCGCTCGTGGCCATCTGCATGGTTCGCGGAATCGGCGTTGCCGAAAGCGTGAGCACGTCAATCTGCTCACGCAGGTTCTTGAGCTGCTCCTTGTGCTGCACGCCAAAGCGCTGCTCCTCGTCGATGATCACCAGGCCCAGGTTCTTGGGGTTCACATCGGCCGAAAGCAGGCGGTGGGTGCCGATGAGCACATCGATCGTGCCCTCGGCAAACGCCTTGAGCGCGCGCTTCTGCTGCGCCGGGGTGCGGAAGCGGCTGAGCACTTCGACCTCGAGGCCAAACGGGGCAAAACGCTCAAAGAAGGTCTCGTAGTGCTGCTGGGCCAGAATGGTCGGGGGGCAGAGCACCATGACTTGGCGGCCGGAGTCCACGCACTTAAACGCCGCGCGCAGGGCAACCTCGGTCTTGCCGAAACCCACGTCGCCGCACAGCAGGCGGTCCATGGGCTTGGGCGCCTCCATGTCGGCCTTAATGTCGGCGATGGCCTCCAGCTGATCACGCGTCTCGTCGTAGGGAAAGCTCTCCTCCATCTCGATCTGCTCGGGCGTGTCGGGCGGGCAGGCGATGCCTGCGATCGACGAGCGGCGCGTATACAGGTCGACCAGGTCAAACGCCAGCTTTTTGGCGTTCTTGCGCGCCTTATTGGTGGCACGCGTCCAGTCGGCAGTGTTGAGCCTGGTCAGGCGCGGCCTGTCGCCGTCGGGGCCAACATAGCGTGTGATGCGGTCGACCTGCTCGAGCGGCACGTAGAGCTTGTCGCCGTCGGCATATTCCAGCAAAAAGTAGTCGCGCTCCTTGCCACCCACTTCCTGGCGCGCGATCTCGCTAAAGAGCGCGATGCCGTGGGTGGCGTGCACCACGTAGTCTCCCGGCTTAAACGGGAAGGTGATCTGCGTAATGTCAACCTTGCGGCGGCTGCGGGCCCGGTTGGCGTCCATGCGGGCGTTGAGGTCGGCGATCGAGAACACGGCCAGGTTGGCATCGGGCACCACCACGCCCTGCGGCAGGGCAGCGTCCACAAAGGTCACGCGTCCGCGCGAGATGGTGGGCACGGCGACACCGGCGGCAGCCTGGGCAGCACCCGCCTCGAGCGAGCGGGCGTTAAGCGCGTCGGCGCGGCGCTCGCGAATTGCAGCATGGGCATCCTGGCGGGCAGCACGGTCGGCAGAATCCGCCGCTGCCACGCGCACGCGCTCGCCAATGACGCCGGCGTTTTCGGGTGCCGCGGTCAGCGACTCCTCAAAGGTAATGCCCTCGTCACCAAAGGTGAGCTCCATCGACTCGCGTGCACCACGGTCGGGAATGGCAAACACGCAGGCGTAGCGCTTGCCCACGACTTCCTGAATGCGCGTCATAAAACGGTTGTCCGAGCCTGCGATAGCAGGCTGCTCAATCTTGAGCTCTGCCGTAACCGCGCCGCCGGCACGGATGAGGCTCACATAGTTCAGGCGCTGCTGAGCACCAAAATCGAGCTGCTGAGCACGTACATACAGGCCATCCAGTCGGTCAATCCCCGCCTCGCCGGCACGGGCCTCGATATCCTCGTAGGCGCGCAGACAGTCGTCGAACAGCGAGCGCGGCTCGGACAGGACCACGAGCGCCTTGCCGCTCACGTGTGCCAGCGGGCTTACGGTCTGGCCGTACATCACCGGCAAAAAGCGGTCGAGCTCGGGCGTGACGATGCGTGCATCCACCATCTCGAGCAGCGCCGCCAGTTTGCTATCGTCCTGGCTGGCGCGATAGAGCGCCACATGCATGTTGTGGACCGCCTCGTCGGTGAGCGCCAGCTCGCGGCACGGGAAGATCTCGATACTATCCTCGTTGCCGATGGTCTGCCCCGTTGAGCTCACCATACGGCGGATGCGATCGATCTCGTCGCCAAAAAACTCGATGCGCACGGGCGCCTTTTCCTGTGCGGGGAACACCTCGACGGTGTCGCCGTGCACGCGGAACAGGCCGGGCGCGTCGGCGGCGCCGGCATTGGTGTAGCCCATGCCCACCAGACGCTGCGGCACCTCGTCAAAAGGAATCTCCTCGCCCACCGCAAAGGTCGTGGACTCCCAGTAGCGGCTCTCGACTGGCGGCACGCAGCGCAGCAGCGCGCGGGCCGAGGCAACCATGATGCAGTTGTCCCCGCGCACGATGCGTCCCAGGGCCTCGCAGCGCTGCGCTACCACGGCGTCGTCGGGCGCCTGCTCGCGCCACGGATAATCCTTGCGCTCAGGAAAACGGCAC
Organism: Collinsella sp.; assembly: GCA_052278285.1. Classification (GTDB taxonomy): domain Bacteria; phylum Actinomycetota; class Coriobacteriia; order Coriobacteriales; family Coriobacteriaceae; genus Collinsella. The sequence goes on from DAWBYD010000340.1 coordinate 14,484, forward strand.
ACATGCGCCAGGCCCACGTAGGCGGCAAGGCTACGAGCGGCGCGATCGGCCGCATCCTCGCCACTCACAACGTAGACCGTGGGGCGCGGGCGGCGCGCAAACTGAGCGGCCGCCATAAGCGTGCGACCCGACTGCGACACGGCCAGCGTCACGTCCTCGCCGGCATCGAGTCCGGCCTCGACGGTCTGCAGCGCCTCGGCAGTGTAGAGCTGCGCGGCTATACGGTGAATGAGCATGCTGTTCCTCCGGCATCGCAACGCCAAAAGCCCGCCGGGGCAAGCTCGGCGGGTCGTACGTCAAATACATTGTCTGTCATGGTAGCGCATGGAGAGGACTCCGGCTCAAGGGCAAACCCAGCCCCGCAAAAAACGCCAGACGAAGATGCGCTCCGCCCTACCCCGCTACGCGCACGCTGGGGCACAAATCTGCCAGCGGACACTCGTCACACTTGGGTTTGCGGGCGTCGCAGATCTCGCGACCGAAGGTGATCCACTGATGGTTGACCGACTCCCAATACTCGTGCGGCAAAATCTTGAGCAGATCTTGCTCGGTCTTGAGCGGCTCCTTTGCATGCGTCTTGGGACTCAGCATCAGGCGGTGCGCAATGCGGTTGACGTGCGTGTCCACCGCAATGCCCTCCACGATGCCATACCCCACGTTGAGCACGATGTTCGCCGTCTTGCGTCCCACGCCCGGCAGCTTCACGAGTTCCTTCATGTCGGCCGGCACCTCGCCGCCATAGTCGGCGACGATCATCTGCGCGGCCTCGACGGCATGCTTGGCTTTGCTCTTGTAGAAGCCGAGTGACTTGATAGTGTCTGCCACGTCAGCCACGCTCGCCCCGGCCATGGCCTCGGGCGTGGGCCACTGGGCAAACAGCCGCGGCGTCACCTTGTTGACCTGCGCATCGGTCGTTTGCGCCGAAAGCAGCACCGCGATCAGCAGGCGGAAGGGATTCTCGTGGTCCAAAAAGCACTCGACCGGGCCATAGCGACGGTTGAGACGCTCGCACACCTCAACGGCGCGCTCGCGCTTGGCGGCATTGGTCTCGCGTGGCATAACGACTCCTCGGCTCAACGGCACAATAAACTAATGGGCACAATTGTCCCACGTCCGAGACGCTTACGCCTCCAAGAATGCGCCGGTCTGACGGCTCCACAGGCTCGCGTACTCACCACCCGCCTCGACGAGCTGCGCATGCGTGCCGTCCTCGACGATCTCGCCATCGGCCAGCACCACAATGCGGTCGAGCGCCGCCACGGTGGAC
>DAWBYD010000341.1:0-2550 GCA_052278285.1 Collinsella sp.
GAGGAGCAGACCGGCTCCGATGTAGTCATCACCGAGCTGGGCGGCACGATCGGCGACATCGAGTCGCAGCCGTTTGTCGAGGCCATCCGCCAGTACCGCAAGGAGGCCGGCCCCGAGAACGTCTGCTACATCCACGTGTCGCTCGTTCCCTATATCGCCGCCGCCCACGAGGTCAAGACCAAGCCCACGCAGCATTCCGTCAAGGAGCTCCGCAGCTTTGGCATCCAGCCCGATATCATCGTGCTGCGCTCCGACCACCATATCGATGACGCTATCCGCGGAAAGATCGCAAGCTTCTGCGACGTCGACACCGATTGCGTCTTTACCAACGAGGACTGCGCGAGCATTTACGATGTTCCGCAGCTGCTTGCCGAGCAGGACTTTGACCTGCGCATTTGCGAACGCCTGGGTCTGGATCCGCGTGAGCGCGACATGAGCGAGTGGAACGAGTTCCTGCGCAAACAGAATCACGCCAACCATCACGCCGACAAGGTGAAGATCGCCGTCGTGGGTAAGTACACGCAGCTGCCCGATGCGTACCTGTCGGTTATCGAGGCCCTGCACCATGCGGGCGTCTTCTACGATCGCCATGTGGACGTCCAGCTGGTCGACGGCGAGAGCCTCGACGAGCAGAATGTCTCCGAGGTTTTGGGCGACGCCTCGGGCATCCTGGTCCCCGGCGGCTTTGGCAAGCGCGCCCTGGAGGGCAAGATCCTCGCGGCCGAGTTTGCCCGTGAGCACAAGATTCCGTATCTGGGCATTTGCCTGGGTATGCAGGTGGCCGTGTGCGAGTTCGCCCGCAACGTCGTCGGCCTTGCCGGCGCCAGCTCCTCCGAGTTCGATCCGGACGGCCCGTTTAGCGTCATCGATCTGATGAGCTCGCAGGAGGACGTGACCGAGAAGGGCGGCACCATGCGCCTGGGCGCCTATCCGTGCAAGCTCGCCGCCGATACCCTTGCTCGCGAGGCATATGGCGAGGAGCTCGTCTACGAGCGTCACCGTCACCGCTTTGAGTTCAACAACGCCTTCCGTGACCAGCTCGAGGACGCCGGTTTGGTTATCTCGGGTCTGTCGCCTGACGAGCGCCTGGTCGAGATGGTCGAGCTGCCGCGCGATGTGCATCCGTGGTATGTGGCAACCCAGGCTCATCCCGAGTTCAAGAGCCGCCCGACCAACCCGCAGCCGCTGTTCCGCGAGTTCGTGCGCGCTTCGATCGGCCAGCACGAGGGTGTCGACCGTCTGCAGGTGACGCCCATGAACCTCGCTACGGACTAAGGGTGCCGGCGAATAAGGAACATACCGAAGCTACTCCCTCGTCGCTCGCCGTGGCGGCGGGGGAGTATCTCGATTACCTTGCGGTCGAGCGGGGTTTGGCGCGCAACACGATTGCGGCCTATCGTCGTGACCTGACGACGTACTGCGCCTATTTGGAGCGGGTGGGTATTGTGTCTTTTGAAGAGGTGACCCGTCAGGTCGTGGAGGGCTTTGTCGCCGACCGTCGCGATGGGGGCTATTCGGATGCCTCGGTGGAGCGTGCGCTTGCGGCCGTGAAGGGCCTGCATGCCTTTTTGGTGCGCGATGGGGCTGTGGCCCAAAATCCAACGGCGGCGTTGCGCCTGCCTAAAAAGGCTGAGCGTTTGCCGGAGTATCTATCGGTGGAGGATGTCTCGGCGCTGCTCGATCAAGACTTCCCCGAGGGCGAGATGGGCTTGCGCGACCATGCCATCTTGGAAGTGCTCTACGGATGCGGTTTGCGTGTGAGCGAGTTGGTGGGACTCGATGTGGGCGATATCCATATCGACGATGGCTTTGTGCTCGTTCGCGGTAAGGGCTCGAAGGAACGCCTGTCCCCGCTGGTGGGAAGCGCGGCGCGAGCTCTGACGCTTTATGTAACTGAGGGGCGTTCTCGCTTGGCGGCCCATGCCCGCGGAACCGAGACCTCGGCGGTCTTTTTAAATAAGAACGGCCGCCGTCTGTCGCGCCAGGGCATCCATGCCATCTGTGAGCGCTACGGGCGCCAGGTGGGACTGGTGGGGCTCCATCCCCATACGCTGCGTCACTCCTTTGCCACCCATATGCTTGCGGGCGGCGCAGACCTCCGTGTGCTACAGGAGATCTTGGGACATGCCGATATATCGACCACGCAGGTCTACACGCATGTCGATCGTACGCAACTGACCGAGGTCTATTTGGCGGCGCACCCGCTGGCACATTGTTAACACATCGCTGACCTGCATATTTATAGGTATTTGGGGACGGGCTCCAGATTGCCGCGGCGTGCTTTTGCGCGCGCATGGGCAATCTGGGGCCCGTCCCATTTTTCGCCACTTGGCGTCGCGGTGGTGGGCCGCACGGGCCTTGGGTGGGGGAGTTTGGGGGCGATGTGAACGGCGTGTAAAGGGACGTAAAAATCGCCTCAAGGTCAACTTGAAGGTTGAGGTTCGCGGGCGTGGTTCTACAGGTGGCATCACGCCTTTGCTGCAAACACAACATATTGTGTTCTCGAACATATGCTCGGGGGTGTTTTACAACATATTGAGGGTGGAGTGG